>CAZPCH010000199.1:0-3292 GCA_964585055.1 uncultured Christensenella sp.
CAGAGGCGAGATTATCGACTTGCCCATCGGCTCCACACCCCTGGATTTTGCTTACCGCATCCACACCAACATCGGCCATCATTGCCAGCATGCCAAGGTCAACGGCAGTATGGTGCGGCTGGATTACACGCTGAAAACCAACGATGTGGTGGAAATTATCACGTCCAACACCCAGTCCGGGCCCAGCCGTGACTGGCTGAACATTGTCAAAACCCAGTCGGCCAGAAACAAGATTCGCCAGTGGTTCAAACGTGCCAATCGGGAGGAGAACATTCAAAAAGGGCGGGAGATGCTGGAGGAGAGCGCCAAGCGCCATGGGCAGGATTTGTCCCGCCTGATGAAGCAGGAATACATCGCTTCCGTTCTCAAAAAGCATACTCTTCAGAACGTGGACGACATGTATGCCGCCATCGGCTACGGCGGCCTTTCCTCCGGGCAAGTACTGCACAAGCTCATTGAACTGAACCGCAAGGCGGAAAAGGTGCAGTCCATGCAGACTGCACTGGAAAGCGGCGAAGCGCAGGCACCTCAGACGCGTCCTGCAGGCCACGGAAATGCCGTTATTGTCTCCGGCGATCCCCACATGGCCGTACGTTTCGGCAACTGCTGCAATCCTCTTCCGGGAGATGAGATTGTTGGATATGTAACCAGAGGGAGGGGCGTGTCCATCCATCGGGCAGACTGCAAGAATTTGCAGAGTTTGCGCTTGGATAAGGATAGATTTTTGCCTGTAGAGTGGAACTTGGAGGATAACGAACGTTTCTCCGCCACGGTGCAGCTTCACTTGGTAGATAAGACGGGTTCCCTTTTGGAGATTTCCAAGCTGCTGACCTCGGCCAATATCTACATTTCGGACATGAGTGCCCAGACCACACCCGACGGCGTAGCCATTATGAAGCTAACCTTTATGGTGTCCGGTACGGAACAGCTCAACTCCGTCATGAACAGTCTCAAACGGCTGAAATCCGTAATCGATGTCAGGAGGGTTGGAAAGTAATGCGTGCGGTTGTACAAAGAGTAACCGGTGCCTCCGTGACCATCGGAGAGGAAAAAACGGCGGAGATTGGAAAAGGCTTGCTGGTTCTGCTGGGGGTCGAGACGGGGGACACGGAAAATGATGCCGTCTATATGGCGGACAAGCTTCTGCACCTGCGGATTTTTGAGGACGAAAAGGGCGTCAGCAACCTGTCTGTGCTGGATACGAAGGGGAGCATTCTGATTGTCTCTCAGTTCACCTTGGCAGGAGATGCCCGCAAGGGACGCCGCCCCAGCTATATCAACGCTGCCCGTCCGGAAGAGGCCGTGCCCCTGTATGAAAAGGTGAAGGCACTGCTGAAGGAGCAAATTCCCGTTCAGTGCGGAACTTTCAGAGCGGATATGCAGGTGGCCCTGGTCAATGACGGCCCCTTTACTATTCTGCTCAGCAGCCGACGGGAGTTTTAACGTATAACAGGAGATAAAGTAATGATGAAAGTTATAACCTGCCCCTGCGGGCCCCTGGAAGCCAACACCTATATTCTTTATGAGGAAGGTCAAGAGGCCTGCGTGGTCATTGACCCTGCAGACGGGAAAAAGGTACTTAAAGCTATAGAAGAGACCGGGTGCACCTGCACCCATATTCTGCTGACCCACGGACATTTTGACCATGTGTGGGGGGTGAAGGCCGTAAAGGAAGCCACGGGCGCCTCCATTTACATGAGCAAAGAGGATGTAAATTTGATCAGCGGCAAAGGCCCTTTCTTTTCCGCCATGCAGCAGGTGCTTAAGCCCTTTGAAGCGGACGTTCTGATTGAAGAAGGGGATATCATTCGAGCCGCCGGATTGGCGCTGAAGGTGATTGGCTGTCCCGGCCACACCAAGGGCGGCCTCAGCTTTGCCGTGGAAGGGGAAAAAATTGTATTTACCGGCGACACCCTTTTTCGAGAGAGCATCGGGCGTACTGATTTCCCCGGCGGCAGCATAGAGGAGCTTATGGATTCCGTATTTCATAAACTGTTCCTTTTGCCCGAGGACACCGTTATATACCCCGGGCACATGGGGGTCAGCACCATTGCCCACGAAAAGGAACACAATATCTTGCTCAAGTATAAGGATCATCCATGGTTCAACTGATTACAAATGAAAAAGCGGATCGCTTCCGCAACGATATAGCAGAGGAGATTCGACTGTTTTTGGGCATGGTGGACATTGAGCCCGAAGGGGAACAGCCGGAACTTGTCTGCACAATCACTTTAGAAGCGCATAAAGCCATTTGCCGCTTATCACCCATGGAGATTGTGGGGGAGGCGGAAGTAACGGCCTATTCCGGTGCCCTGGAGGAGAAGCGCCAGCAGAAGCGGGCGGTAAAGCTATGCACCTTCAGAGCCATGAAACAGCACTTTCCCATGGCCACCCCTTGGGGAAGTCTGACGGGCATTCGGCCTACAAAGCTGTATCGGGAGATTCTACGAAGTCAGGGAGAAGAGGAGGCGGATAAGGAGTTTTCGGAACTGTTCACCGTGTCCTCGGAAAAGCTGGCTTTGTGCCAAACCATTACACGGGTGCAGAAGCCCTATATCGATTCCGTGGGAAAACGGGATGCGGATGTGTATTTCGGCATTCCCTACTGCAAGACCCGCTGCTTGTATTGCTCCTTCGGCGCCGAAATTGCCAAAAAGGAAGGTATGCTGGATACCTACGTACAGCATATGAAAGCGGACATCCGGCAGGGCGCCCGCATGCTTAAGGAACTGGGCTATCACTTGCGCTGTGCCTACTTTGGCGGCGGCACCCCTACGGTGCTCAGCGCCCAACAGCTTCGAGAGTTGCTGTCCTACGCCATAGAGCAGTATGGGGATTTAGGGGCGGAGTTTACCGTGGAAGCGGGACGGCCGGATACCATTACCCGAGAAAAACTGCAGGTCTTAAAGGACTGCGGCGTGGGGCGGATTTCCATCAATCCCCAGACCATGCAGGATAAGACGCTGAAAACCATCGGACGCTTCCACACGGGGGACGACATCCGCAGAGCCTTTGCAGAAGCCAAAGAAGTGGGCTTTGCATCCGTCAACATGGATGTCATTGCCGGTCTTCCCGGAGAAACCCTGGAAGATTTTGCGGATACCTTGGAGCAGATTTCCATCATGCATCCGGAGAATCTAACCGTTCATACCCTGGCCATTAAGCGCAGCAGCCGCCTTAAGGAAAAGCTGGAAGAGTATCCTCTGCCTTCCGGAGAGACGGTGGAAGCCATGGTGCGTCTTGGCGCAAAGGCGGCGGCGGATATGGGCATGGAGCCTTACTATATGTATCG
>CAZPCH010000200.1:0-3273 GCA_964585055.1 uncultured Christensenella sp.
CGGTGACAGCTCTCACGGGTTTACGCAGTAAAACCGTTGTGCACTAAGGGAGCCGGACATTGTGAGAAGCTCACGCTCTTTTTGCTTTTAACAGTACAAGCAACTTGCTCCCGCATGGCTCCCCTTATTGTGTAAGGGGAGCTGTCACCGAAGGTGACTGAGGGGATAAGAAAAACCTGATTCCTCTCTCATCCCTTCCGTCTCTTCGCTAACGCTCCGAGCCACCTCCCCTTGTTCACCAAGGGGAGGCTTTCGCAACTTGCCTGAAAGGCAGATTTCACCGACCCGCTCCTTCCCCAGAGAGGGACGGGTATATAATGAGGGATGGAAGGAAAAAAGCGCGTGGAATACGGGGAAATTTGTTGACACCGATTTTCTGCGGGAGTATGATAAAAATACCGGAGGGTTCCGGAAAAAAGATTTGGAGGATGGAGTATGGCGGTAAAAATTGCATTGCTTTGCGTCGTCGGACTGCTGGCGGACATCTGGTTTATTAAAACCGAGTACGCCGGCAAGATGGGGCAGGCCTGCGTGTACAAGGGCATTGCGTCCCTGTTTTTCGTGCTGTTGGGGCTGGTGTGCCTGCTGGAGAAGGCAACCCCCTTCGGAAGGCTGATTTTCATCGGGCTTATTCTGGGGCTTGTGGGGGACGTACTGCTGAATTTGCGGAACGTGCTGGAGGGGAAAAAGTCCATGCTGGTCTTTGCCCTGGGCATTCTGGCCTTCCTCAGCGGCCATTTTCTCTACATCGCTTCCCTCATTGGGATGGACGGCTCCATCGTCCTCTGGGCCCTGGGGCTGACGGCGGTCTTGTCCGTGGCGGCCATTCCCCCCTTGATGAAGCGGATCACCGCCCCCAGCAAGGGACTCAAGATTTTCGGCTATGTGTATCTGGTGGTGGTCATCGCCATGTTCTCCTGCGCCGCCGTGCTTTTGTGCAAGGCCGGGGCTTCGGTGCTGACCGTCCTCTTTGCCATAGGCGCCCTGCTGTTTATGGTCAGCGACTTCATCATGATTTACTACAGCTTCGGCAAGAAGATTAAGCCCCTGCGTGCCATCAATCTGCTTAGCTACTATGTGGGCCAGCTTCTCATCGCCATGACCATTTTGTTTGCACTGTAAGGGAGGAAGGTTTATGAAAGGCAGTTGGAAAAAGGCGGCCGCTTTATTGACGGCACTGCTGGTGATTCTTTTTGTGTGCATGGCCTGTGCCGACGGCATCCAGCGGGATGGGGGCAAGGTGGAAATCACGGAGGGCTGGATTGAGACCGACGTGGGGAACCTTATGTACAAGCTCTACACCCCCGAAAGTGCCACGGCGGAGAATAAGGCCCCCGGGGTATTGCTGCTCCACGGGTATCAAAACGACCATGAGACCTGCGCCGCTTACGCCATTGAGCTGGCTCGGCGGGGGGCGGTGGTGCTGTGCTTGGACGAGTACGGCCACGGCTCCTCCGAAGCGGGGCTCATCCACCGTGGGTATGTGAACCACAAGGTCACGGTAAACTACGGAGAGGACAGCGAGGCGGACGGCACCTTCAAGAGCGCAGGGGGCGCAGTGCGGTACCGGGTTATGATGAACTTCTCCAACCTGAGCTTCTTTGATGCTCGGTACACCACGGACGCCGACGGCAACGTGCTGACGGACAGCTCCTGCGGCGGCAACTATGCCTATGCCCTGCTGGCGGCCATGGACAACGTGGACGCTTCCCGCTTGGCCATCAGCGGCCACTCCATGGGCACCTGGTCCTCCTGGTCCGTGGCGGCGGCGTTCAGCGGCACGGACATTGCCCCCAAGGCTGTGGTGCTTCAGTGCGGGGAGTTGTTTACCGACGAAGCCTACGATGCCGAGAACATTCACTTTAACAACGTGCTTCTTTTGCAGGCCAAGTATGACGAGTTCAGCTACTTCCGTGACTATGAGAACGTAGTGGACGACAATTTGCTCAAGAGCGATTTGCGGACGGAGTTTTTGGGCTGCACCGCCGATCAGGCCGCTTGGAACACCACCTACGGGGACTTTGGTCAGGGAACCGCACGGCGCATGGAGCTTTTGCAGACCAACCACCGCCTGACCACCCACAACGCTCACGGCCTGGCTACGGCTCTGGAGTGGTTTGATAAGGCCATTGGGCTCAATTCGGAGCTTAGCCCTGACAATCAGGTGGCCATGACCAAGGAGTGGCTGGTCTTTGCCGCCATGCTTTGTGCCATTGCCTCCCTGCTGCCCCTTATGGAGCTGCTCCTTTGCATCCCCTTCTTCAAAAAGGCCGTCACTGCCCTGCCCAACCGGGAGAGCGTGAAGACGGACAAGCAGTGGTGGAAGGGTGCCGTCATCACCATGTTCATTGCGGGCTGTACCTACCCCTTTATGACCCAGCTTGGTCACGGACTGCTGCCGTTGCCTGAGAACATCTTCCGCATGACCATCGGAAACGGCTTTTTGAGCTGGTATTTGCTGATGATTGTCATCATGGTCATCACTTCCGTCGTGTCCTACCGAAAGGGAAAGAAGCAGGGCGTTTTGGACGGCTGGCACACCATGGGCTTGGCTCGTGCCGAGGCCCCCGATCGGCCGGGCTGGGGCTTGCTGGGACGCAGTGCCCTGCTGGTTCTGTGCCTGCTGGGGTATATGTACGGGGTGCTGGCGGTCTGTGAGGGGCTGTTTATGCTGGACTTCCGCTTCATCTGGCCCTTCTTTAAGACCTTCACTTTGACCCGCTTCGGGCAGTTCTGGGTGTATATCCCCGTGTTCGCCCTGTTCTTCATCCTCAACAACAGCAAGATTATGGCCTCCGCCCGGTGCAATGCCTCCTATGAGAAGGGCTTCAAGGGCTTTATGGGCTGTTGGTGGCGGAATGCGCTGATGATGGTAGGGGGCGTTCTGCTCATTGTCCTGCTGGAGTACATCCCCTTCTTTATGAACATTGGGCCTGGGGCGGATCTGCTCTTTAGCTCCACCTTCGGCGGCCCCTTCATGTCCCTGCTCATCGTCTTTGTGCCTCAGGTGCTGGTATTCAGCGTTCTTTGCACCTATATGTATCGGCGGACGGGGAGCGTATACACCGGGGCGCTAACCGTGGCGGCCATGGCCTGCTGGATTGTCACCGGCGGCTCCGCCATGCTGTAAAGCTCAAAGGGAAAAGCGGTATAGAAACAGAGGTCTGCTCAGGCAGGCCTCTTTTTTATGCGGCGGGGGGCGGGGCGGCGAAGGGCGAAGCCCTTCTCTTGTGCGGGCGGGGGCAGTGCCCCCGCCTGCGCAAGGGTTCGCAC
>CAZPCH010000201.1:0-3273 GCA_964585055.1 uncultured Christensenella sp.
GTCCGCTATATCCTGCGGCACCACGCAAAAGGGCTGACCGCCGCCGACGTAATGGCCGCCCTGCATTTATCCCAGTCCACGGTGGCCGGAATCATTCGGCGGCTGGAGGATAAGGAGCTGATTGTCCGCTCCGCCGCCCCCCATGATGCAAGAAAGAGCATCATCCGCCCCACCCAAAAGGGGTTGGAGCTGGAGGAGGAACTGCGCAAGGCCGCCGCCCGCACTCAGGAGATTCTTTTGCAGGGCATGACTCCTCAGGAACAGCAGGAGTTTGACCGTTTACTGCAAAAAGCCCTGGAAAACATACAAGCCATCAGAGAAGGAGGAAGCGAACATGAACGATAACAAGGAGCTGTTTGAACGAAAGCCTGTCCCTCAGGCCGTCTTTTCCCTCGTACTGCCTACGGTCATCAGCCAGCTGATCACCGTGGTGTACAATATGGCGGACACCTTCTTCATCGGCCAGATTGGGGATCACAATCAGGTGGCCGCAGCTTCCTTGTCCATGGGGCTGTTCATTTTCCTGACGGGCATGGCCAACCTCTTCGGCGTAGGCGGCGCCAGCCTCATTTCCCGTGCCCTGGGAGCAAGGGATCGGGAAAAGGCCAAAAAGGTCTCCGCCTTCTGTATTTGGACGGCGGGGGGCGTTGCCCTGGTATACGGACTCCTCCTGTATTTTCTGCGGGACACCGTTTTGCCTCTCATCGGCGCCAACGAGGGCACGGAACTGTACTGCCAACAGTACCTGTTTTGGACGGTGACCGTAGGCGCTGTGCCCACGGTTCTCAGCGCCACCTTTGCCCACCTTGTGCGGGCAGAGGGCTATTCCCGTCAGGCCAGCATCGGCATGGCCTTGGGCGGCGTGCTGAACATGCTTCTGGATCCCCTCTTTATTTCCGTCTTTAAGCTGGAGATTGCGGGGGCGGCCATTGCCACCATGCTCTCCAATGTGGCGGCGGCGGTATACTTTATCGTCCTGATTCTCAAGCGGCGGGATACCTCCGTCATCACCATGAACCCCAAGCACTACACCCTCAAACAGCGCATTCCTCTGGATGTGCTTCTGGTAGGCATCCCCAGCTGCGCCATGAACCTAATGGCCGTGCTGTCCAACATCGTTCTCAACCGCCTTATGGCCTCCTACTGCAACGAGGCCGTGGCCGGCATCGGCATTGCCAAAAAGGTGGACATGATGAACTTTGCCATTGCCACGGGTATGTCTCAGGGCGTTCTGCCTTTGATTGGCTACAACTACTCCGCCAAGAACTACAAGCGCATGATGTCCGCCATCAAGACCATCTTCATCGCCAGCCTGACTGTAGCCATTGTGAGCACCGTCTTTTTGCTGACCTGCGCACGCCCCATTGTGCGGGCTTTCATTGACGATGCTTTGACGGTGGAGTACGGCCAGCAGTTCCAGCGGATTATGTGCCTGACGGGGCCCTGCATCGCCGTGTCCCTGATTATCATGAGCCTCTTCCAGTCCGTGGGCAAGAAGGTACAGCCCCTGGTGCTCTCCTTTTTGCGCAAGGGCGCTTTGGATATCCCCCTTATGTATCTGCTGAATCCGCTTCTGGGGGAAGTCGGCATTGCCTGGGCGCCGCCCATTGCGGATATAGCCGCCATGGCGGTGGCTCTGTGCCTGTTCGTGCCCTTCTGGAAGCAGCTGAAAAAGGAGCTTCACGCCTCAGAGCCCCTTTTGCAGGCGAAGTGACCGGGGGGCGGCGGGTTCGCAAAGCGAACCCTTCTGTGCTGGGGGAGCGTTCCGCTCCCCCGGCGCAGAAGAGAAGGGCTTCGCCCTTCCGCCGCCCCGCCTCCCCAATAAGCAAAATCATTTAGAAAAGGCGCCGCCGAATAAGCCAAATTTAAAACACCCTCGGCAAAACCGAAGGTGTTTTATAGCATTGATAAACCATATCTACTCCCTCGCATATAGAGCCAAATCCAGACCTTGTTTATAACCCAGAGGGGCGGTATGCCGTCTCTTTCTTTTATCTGTTTTCGATTAGCTTGTCTTAGCATTCCAATTATTTTCTTTAAGAAAATATTTTCGAAGAAAGTTAATATTCTGTTCATACTTATGTGACAAGTATGTTGCATCCGCATGATAAAATCACAAAAAAGGTGACAGGAGGATGGATTATGAGAGAAGGGGCAAGAGTCTTTTGGACAGTTTTGATGGCCGTCATGGTTATGACCCTTTGCGCCTGTCAACCTACACCTGAGGAAGAAATTGTTGCGCAAAAGGATACCCTTTCTATTATAGAGGCTGGGAAAGCTGCTTCAGATAGTGGTGAAAACAAAGAAAAAACAGGTTTTTCTGCCTTCTCTGCACCGGAGCGCTACCAATATGAAGCGTACGATATGAGCGGCAGGGTGTATGTAAAGGTGGATGCAAAAGTGATTGTACCGGAAGTAGAGCACATGCCCCTTGCTAAAATTTCGCCCCGTACCTTTACTAAAGAGGATGCCGAAAAGCTATACAAGGCTCTGATGTCCGATACTGTTTCTATTGCCCCCAACGGGCGAACCTTTAAAGGCTACTGGCAACCTGCCTTGGATGCATTGATGGCGCAAAAAAACAGCGGCAAACGGGATATGAAGTATGCCACTGAGGAGGAACTGGATGCCGCCATTGCTGAAGTAGTCAAGAATATGGCAGCAGAGCCTGATGAACCCATTTTTGTTCCTGCCGATTTTTCCTTCACACAATATGACCGCAGTGAGGAAATTCTCCTTTGGGGTGCACGAGACAGTCTGTACCTATCCGCTCTGGAAATCAGCAATTCCACGGACATAAATGCTGCAGGAGCAGGCTCTCAAGCAGCTTATATTCGAAATGTTTGGAGCAATACCGAATTTTCTTCTGTGAGAAACAGTTATACTTCCGACAGCCTCTGGGCAGCACAGGCAAGCGGCGTCCCCTTTATTCTCCCCACCTTAAGCGCAGAAGAAGCCAAAAAAGCGGCGGATGAAGCAATGGAACAGGCTGGACTTATGGAGGAATACACCTTTGCAGGGGAACGGGTGATTCCTCTGTATGAAACTCTGGAGGACCGAGAAGCGGAGCATAAAAGCGTATATGAATATATGTACACTCGTTGTGTGCAGGGTGTGACAGAGACTTTTACCAATACGGCGGTGGCCTTGGGAACCGATGATTTAACCGTCATGCGCCCTTGGCATTATGAACGAATTCGTGTTTTTGTGGATGATGCAGGCATTTATGCCCTGCTGTGGGACAGCCCCAGCACGGTAGAAGTTGTATATGAA
>CAZPCH010000202.1:0-3267 GCA_964585055.1 uncultured Christensenella sp.
GGGCGAATTGCTTCGCAATTCCCCCTTAAAAGGAGAGCCAAGGGGTATTAAAGGGTGCTGCGTTTACTACAGCTTTTAGCATTGAAAAAGGCTTCTTCCGCCATATAAAAAGGGATGCAGAGCATCCCCTCCTAAACCTGTCCGAAGGACAGATTTCATCGCCGACAGGCGATTTCATCCGTCAAAGACGGATTTCACCTGTGCAACGCACAGATTTCATTTAATAGTTGCTTGTGGCGAACATAATGTCCTCGGTGATGGGGTCTTCCGTCAAAGAATCGTCCTTGAGGAGGGCCTGGGCAATGAGGAACTTCATCATGGACCACTCCTCCACCTGCTTGGTCATGTCCACCTCAATCATCACCAGCACCAGCCGCTCGTCCTCGGGGTTCAATTCCGTGCTGCCCATTTCGTCCGCCTCCAGATACTCACTGCGGTAGGCCACGAACCAGGCGATTTCCTTGGCGGCTTCCGTGGCGTTCTGGGCCTTGTCCAACTCGGCGGTGCCCGTCTTCCCTGCGCACACATAGGTGCGGCGGACGCCCAAAAACCGTCCCGTGCCGTAGCCGTCGTACCCCTTGCCCATGGATCTGGGCAGAGCCACAACGCCCTCCAAAGCATCCTCTATAATCTCGGCGGTTGTGGGGGCGCAGATGGTCTTCCACACCTTGTTTTCATGCTCCGACACCTGGGTGTAGGCCGTGCCCTCCTGCTGCCAGGTGCTGGCAATGACGTAGGGCTCGCAGACCTGTCCCCCGTTCTGGAAAGCGCTGATGTAGCAGGCCAGCTGCAAAGGCGTTACCAGCAGCTCTCCCTGACCGTATCCGGACATGGCCAGCAAATCGTAGCTTTCCTCACTGGCTTCGTTTTTAATCTGGGAAATCTGGGTGGGCAAGTCAAAGGGAATGCTCTCCCCCATGCCCATGACGGTGAGGTACCGCTTGAAGGTGTCCCAGCCCATCTTCATGGCGCAGTAGGCAAAATAGATATTGTCCGACTGGATGATGCAGTTCTTCAGGTTCATGGGCCCCCGGCGGTTGGTGCTGTAGGTACGGGTGACCTTGGTCACTCCCGTGTAGGCCATGGACTTGCCCTTAGAGGGGTTCCAGATGGTGTCGATGCCCTTTACGTTCTCCTCCTCCTCGGGGAAGGTGTCCTCCGCCGTCATGGTGCCTGATTCCAGAGTCGCAATGGCGGTCAGGGGCTTAAAGGTAGACCCCGGGGGATAGAGACCCTGGAGAATACGGTTGAACAGGGGCTCCTGGGGGTCGTTCTGCATGGCAGACCAGTCGTCCTCGTCCAAGTCGCCTCGTGAGAAGTCGTTGGGATTGTAGCCGGGGAAGGAGACCATGGCCTCCACGGCGCCGGTCTTGGGGTTCATGACGATGACCGCCCCGGTGTACTCGGTGGTATAGATGACGTTTTCGATGACCGCCTCCGCCCGCTGCTGGAGGTTGATGTCGATGGTCAGGTGCAGATCCACCCCGTTCTTGGCGGGAATGTTGTACAGGGTCTGCTTATTTTTGCCGCCCTTGCCCTGAATGTAGGCAAAACTGCCCTTTTCGCCTCTGAGAATGTTCTCGTAGTGCTTTTCAAGGCCTGCGTACCCCAGCCAGCTGTCGCCGTCGTAGAAGGGGTCGTCCAAGAACTCCTCGTTCTTTTCCCCGGTCTTATCGTCGTACTCCTGAATGTACTCCTTCTGAATGATACCGGCGTAGCCCAGCAGATGGCACAGGCTGTCCCCGTAGGGATAGGAGCGGACGGTGCCGTAGTTCTCCGTATCGATGCCGATGCCGGGAATGGCCAAGAGCTTGGCTTCCAGCTCGTCCGTCAGTTCGTCGGGGTACAGGGTGGCAATCTTACAGAAGTCGCGGAAGGTTCTTGCAAAGGCGTTTCGCACGTCTGCCTCCGTCAGCCCCAGCTCGGGGATGGAGGCTACCTGCTGTTCAAAGGGCAGATACCAGCTTTTCTCCGTTAGCTGGTCGGGGGTCAAGTCCTCATCGTTGGCCTTAAACAGAGCCTTCACGTCGGTGACGGGCTTATTGTCCCCGGCAAGCTGGATGTGGCTGGGAATGCAGTATACGGTGACGGCGTTGACGTTTACCGCCAGCATGTTCCCGTTGCAGTCGAAAATCTCCCCCCGCTTGGGGTAGTTGATGCCCGAAAGCATGGTGTCCCCCCACTCCATGTCGGGGAAGATTAAAGAGGGGCTCCATTGCACATACCAGCCGTCCTTATACTCGGAGGTGATGGTGAAGCGGAAGGTCAGATTCCCCGCCTTCTCCGTGAAGTAAGTCATGTCGTAGTCCACGGTGGCGGTGATGGCGCCGCTGGCGGTGCTCACAACGTTGTAGGCAAAGTCCGTCAGCCCCATGGCCTCGAAGATCTCCGTGTACTTGTTCTTAAACTCGCTGAGGGAAATGCGGTTCTCCCCCGCCGGGGCCTCGGCCCCCGTGTCGTTGCGGATGTCAGGGGAGATGACGTTGTACGCCCCCTCGTAGTCCTTCATGGTCAGAAGCTGGATAAACTGCAGGCACACCACGCTGCCGTCCCCCTTGGCGCCGGCACAGCCGGGAAGCAGGACGGATAAAAGCGTAAGAAGGCACAGCAGAAGAGCCGTCTTGTTTACCTTTTGTTTTTGCGGGGCAGATGCCCGCTTATCTTCCATCGTATACATGCCTACATTATACCAGAAAGTTTCCGTTTTGCACGCTTTCCCGAAAGAATTTGCAATTTGGCTACTTTTTCGTCTTTGACGAGGCGATTGCCTACGGCAGTGAAATCTGTGCGTTGCACAGGTGAAATCCGCTTTCAGCGGATGAAATCGCCCTGCGGGCGGTGAAATCTGCCTTTCAGGCAGGTGGAGGAGGGGATGCTTTGCATCCCTATTATCTGCTTATCCCCTCAGTCACCTACGGTGACAGCTCCCCTTAAACATTAAGGGGAGCCATGCGGAGTAAGGGGCTTGCTCTGCTAAAAGCGAAAGTGAGCGTAAAAGCCTTTATAATCTCCGGCTCCCTTGTGCAAAGGGAGCTGGCTTGTGACTGAAGCGAAAGCGGAAGGAACAAGACTGAGGGATTGACTTATACCGCTCAGAATGCTTATGGCGGAAAACTTAACCTGCTGTTTTCGCCGTCAAGTCAACCCCTCAGTCTGCTACGCAGACAGCTCCCCTTGCACAGGGGCGCCATGCGGGGGAAAGGGGCTTATGGCGTGCTCTGCTTTTAGAACTGAAAAAAATTCTGCATCCCCCTCAATGAACAAAAG
>CAZPCH010000203.1:0-3239 GCA_964585055.1 uncultured Christensenella sp.
CCTCCCCTTGGTGAACAAGGGGAGGTGTCTCGAAGAGACGGAGGGGATGAGAGAGAACGGGTTCACAAGACCTCTCAGTCTGCTACGCAGACAGCTCTCCTTAAAAGGAGAGCCAAGGGTTATGAAAAGGGGCTTGCGGCGGATTCAGCTTTTAGCAAGGCAAGCTGCTTCAGAATCATCTTGGCTCCCCTTGGTGAACAATGGGGAATCCCTCGAAACCCATCACCGGTGGGTTTTGTCCCCTTGGCACGTTTTTTCCGTCTTTTCCCCCTTCCAACCCCTGCAAAAGGGGGCGAAAGGCAGGATTTTACAACTTTATTGCATTTTATTAACAAATTAGACTTTTAGATGTTACGTTTTGGACGAATCTCTCCTGTATGATAGAAGCATAAAGCCGGGGCATTCCGGGAAAGGAGACGCAGACATGAAAAAGATGCGGAAGATTTGTTTGTTGCTGATACTGATAGGACTGGGCGGTCTGGGACTCCTTGGGGCCATCAACGCCTATATGATTTACCGTACCAACGATTGTATTGCCGAGCCCAACGCCTACACCCAAAAGGGAACCCGGGCGGACTGCATTTTGGTGCTGGGGGCTCGGGTGTGGGCAGACGGGAGCCTGAGCCCCGTCCTTCGAGATCGGGTGGATGCCGCCGTCGCCCTGTATAAGGAGGGGTGCGCTCCCCTGCTGCTTATGAGCGGCGACCACAGCTCCGACAGCTACAACGAAGTGGAGGCCATGAAGGACTACGCCGTGGAGCAGGGGGTGCCGGAAGAGAACATCCTCATGGATCACGCAGGCTACTCCACCTATGAGAGCATGTACAGAGCCAAGGCCGTGTACGGCATGAAAAGCTGCATCGTCTCCACCCAGAAGTACCACCTGTATCGGGCGGTATACATCGGCAGCGCCATGGGCATGGACACCTGCGGGGTCACCGCCGACCAGCGGCAGTACGCCCGCCAGGATTATTACGACATGCGGGAGGCCGCCGCCCGGGTAAAGGACTTCTTTTTCTCCCTGATTAAGCCAAAACCCGCCTATATGGGACTGGGGGTTCCGTATTTAGAGCAGGAGAAGGCCGTTGACTTTGGCGGCTAAAAAACGTATACTATTATATATCTTTTGTCCTTCCGAAACTTTTTTGGGAAGGACGCCTACAGTAAGGAGGACAGTCTCAAGCATGGCAATCTGCATTGGCATCGTAGGCTACGGCAACGTGGGTCGGGGCGTGGAAGCGGCCGTTTCCCACCATAAGGACATGGAGCTGACGGGCATCTTCACCCGTCGGAATCCTCAGGGACTTGCATCCCTTTCCGGAGCGCCCGTGTATGGGCTGGAGGCTCTTTTTCATCCGGAAAGCCTTGAGAAAAAGCCCGACGTGCTGGTGCTTTGCACCGGCAGCGCCACGGATTTGCCCGAGCAAACCCCTCTTTTGGCTCAATATTACTGCGTGGTGGACAGCTTTGACACCCACGCCTGCATTCCCGAACACTTTGCAAAGGTTCATGAGGCCGCCCTGCAGGGAGGCACCGCCGCCCTCATCAGCACAGGCTGGGATCCCGGCCTTTTCTCCATGGCGCGGGTGCTGGGAGACGCCGTTCTCCCCGGCAGTCACGCAGAAACCTTCTGGGGACGGGGGGTGTCTCAGGGGCATAGCGACGCCATCCGCCGCATCCCCGGCGTCAAGGACGCCCGCCAGTACACCGTCCCCGTTAAGAGCGCTCTGGACGCCGTGCGCAAAGGGGAGGCAGGGGCTCTGACCCCTCGGCAAAAGCACACCAGAGAGTGCTATGTGGTTTTGGAGGAGGGGGCTGACCCAGAAGCCGTAGCAAAGGCCATCATCACCATGCCCCACTACTTTGACGAATACGATACCTCCGTCACCTTTATCTCCGAGGAGGAAATGCAGACCCTGCACTGCGCCATGCCCCACGCCGGGCAGGTGCTCCGCCAAGGGGTCACGGGGGACGGCGCCAACGCCGCCTTTGTGGGCTTTGAAGTGGCCATGGACTCCAACCCCCAGTTTACGGGCTCCATTCTTTTGGCCTTTGCCCGGGGGATTTACCGTTTCTATCAGGAAGGCAAGCGGGGCTGCTTTACCGCTCTTGATATGCCTTTATCCGCCCTGTCCCCGCTGAGCAGAGACGAGCTTCTCGCCGCCATGCTGTAATATGGCTTCTATCCGGGAATATCTAACCGAATTCGGCTCCCTGTCCCTGGAGATGAACCCCTTCAACCCGGTGGACGGGCTGATTTTCGCCCAGCTTAGCTACATGAACTTTGACGGCGTGGTGGAAAGCACCCCCGTGCCTCTGCAGAAGGCCTGCGCCCAAATGCTCCAAAAGCAGGATTTCTCCTCCATGTACCACTTCATGCAGGCGGACGATGCCCGGCTTCTGGTCTTTTTGGGCATGCGCAAGCGCTTTAAAGAGGTAAAGCTTCTGGACTATGTGAGCATTCTGGACGATGACAATCAGGAGCAGTTCTCCGCCATCACCGCCGACTTTCCCGCCTTCCGTCTTTTGGCCATGCGGGGCACGGATGCCTCTCTGGCCGGGTGGAAGGAGGATTTCAACATGGCCTTTGCAAGCCCCGTCCCCGCCCAGCTTAAGGCGGTGGAGTATGTGAACCGAGCCGGGGACGATACACGCAAACCTCTGGTAATCTGCGGCCACAGCAAGGGAGGAAATCTGGCGGTATACGGGGCCTCCTTCTGCAAAGAGGAGGTGCAAGGGCGCATTACCGAGGTCTTTAGCTATGACGGCCCGGGGCTGACCCCCGAGCAGGCCGCCGACCCCGCCCATGTGCGCCTGATGCCCCGCATTCGGGTCATGATTCCCCGTGGCTCCTTTGTGGGCACCCTCTTTGAGCAGACGGACGATGTGGTCTATGTGGAGTCCAGCGCCGTAGGGCTTATGCAGCACTACAGCTACAACTGGCAGGTGGAGGGCATGGACTTTGTGTTGGCGGAGAAGCCTACGGACCCCAGCGCCTTTATGACGGGCACCATGCGGGAGCTGATTGCCAGCATGGACATGGAGGAGCGGCGGCTCTTTGTGGAGGCTCTCTACGGCATTCTCGCCGCCTCGGAAGCCACGAACCTGGTCACCCTCTTTGACGAATGGCAGGTGCGCTCGGTGAAGATGCTCCGCTACTACAAGAATCTGGACAAATCCACCCGGGACGTGGTGGTGCAGGTGGTGCGCAAGTTCCTAAAGGCCGCCGCCCTGCAGGT
>CAZPCH010000204.1:0-3231 GCA_964585055.1 uncultured Christensenella sp.
TAAGGCATTTTATATCGGTATCGCGGGCTGTGATGTGATTTTGATTCTCTTCCTTGTTCTCTTCCCCCTTCAGCAGGGAAAGAATCTGGCCATTATGTGCTCTCTGGGGGCGCCAAGAGGGAAGCGGATTGGCTTTATCCTCAGTTCCTCCCTGGGTATCCTCCTTCCCGGCGCCCTTTTGGGCGGCACGGCCGGGGCTCTTCTTTGGAAGAAGGTAGCGGAGAAGCTCATGGAGTCGGTGCATGTAACCATCCCCATGAGCGCAGATACGGTCTTGCTGTCTGTTTCTCTGACGGGAATCCTGCTTCTTGGCATGCTTATTCTTGTCACCTTCCTTGCCCTGATTGTCAGCGGGGAGAAGGGGCTGATTAAGAGAAAGTGAGGTGCGCACTTTGATATTCCATCAGATATGGATACGGATTCGGAGAAAGCCGTGGCTTTGCGCCGTGATTTTCCTGTTCGCGGTGGTTATGTCTTTGGCGTTGTGCAGTCTGAGTTATGGGACGGATGCGGCGCTTGCGGAGTATGAGACCGTTTGCGCCCAGGTGCCCATTCGCTGTACGGTCACCAGTCTCACGGGAAATCAATCAGATAATTTAGAAATTTACCACGGCATTCTGGGGCTGTTCACGGGATCCCTGGAGGACACCCCCGAGTATATTCCGGCCGTTTTTGCCGACCTGCTGGAGGACATTCAAATAAAGGGATCCGTGCAGTTTACGTATGACGGCAAGATGTATACGCTGACGGGAATCACCTCCATTGAAATAGACAGCCGCCTGCGGCCGGAGAACCAATGCACCATCTTCTGGAATGAGGGGGAGGACGAGAGCCTTTTTTCCACGGAGAAAGCGGCCTGCATTATCCCCCAATCTCTCGTAAAGAAGCTGGAGACAGAGAATCTCCCCACGGACAGCTTTCCTGTTTTTCTGGAGCCCCAAAACGAATATCAAACAGAGTATGCGGGGGTCTTGCTTGTTGCGGGCGTTTACTCGGATACGGATGAAAGCAAAGTCATCTACTGCCCGTGGGCTGCCTATGTGCGTATTTTAAGGAGCATGAACCGCTACGAGAAAGCGGAGGCCATTCACGGCAGACTGCGGAACAACAAGGATCTGGAGCTTCTGCGGGAAGTTATGGCGCCCTATTTCGTGGAGCCCAACTCCAAGTATGCGGGGATGTATGATGTGGATGGGCGAGGCTTCGCCTTAGATATCAACGATGCGCCCCTTGTGCGAGCAAAGAACAATCTGGAAAACAGCATGGCGGTAAACCGGGCGGCCACCGTGTTGGTGTTTGCTCTGGCCACCGCGGCGGGGGCTTTTGTCGGATTTCTGGTCATCCGAAGCCGCAAACGGGAGATTGCGCTTATGCGCACCTTGGGCACTTCAAACGGCAGAATCTATGCTGCCTTTGCCCTGGAGCAGATGCTCTTCGTGATTTTTGGAACCCTTGCGGGCGGTGCAAAGTTCATGTGGATACCGGCATTGTGGCTGATTCTGTTTGTGTGCGTTTACTATGTCGGCCTGAGCGTGGCAATCATAATCACGCTTCGTAAAAACCTGCTTGCTAGTATAAAGGAGAATGAGTAACATGGCAATTCAACTGAAAAATGTATCGTACAGTTACAAAGGCAAATTCCAGACGGTCAAAGCGGTAAACGGGGTTTCTTACGAATTTGAGCCGGGGAAATGCTATGCCATCATCGGCAAGTCCGGCTCGGGCAAGACCACGCTACTGTCCCTGATGGCGGGGTTGGATCTACCCACAGAGGGAGAGATTATAGTGGACGGCAAGTCCACGAAGGAGTGGAATCGGAACCAAATGCGGCGGGATGCGGTCTCCGTCATCTATCAGAACTATAATCTGTTTCCCCTTCTGACGGTGCAGGAGAACATTCAGTATCCTCTGGAGCTGAAGAAGATTTCCGGAAAAGAGGCGGCGGCCTTGACAAAGGAGGTTCGAGCCCGTGTGGATCTGCCGGAAGCTTATGATAAGCGTCTGCCCAGCCATCTTTCGGGCGGCGAACAGCAGCGCGTGGCCATTGCCAGAACCCTTGCACAGGGGTGCAAGATTATTTTGGCCGATGAGCCTACGGGGAATCTGGACTCCGTAAACACGGAGAATATTGTGAAAATCCTGTGCAGTCTTGCTCACGATGACGGCTGTACGGTGATCATTGTCACCCATGACCCGGCGGTGGCCGAGCAGGCGGATGTGGTGCTTCGTATGAAGGACGGCAGTTGGGCAGAAGAGACTGAGGAATAAAGCCATTGAAAGGGGGTACCTGCGGGGTGCCCTTTTTACTGCGGACTGAAAACAATCTTGCGGGGCGTTGCCGCATGTGCTATGATGAGGTCATCTTTTAAAAGGCAATCAGGAGGCAGATATATGAACGGGGAACTGCGCAGGGATGCAGAAGCGATTATGACAGGCGCTATTGGGGCGGTTTGCCCGGATGAAGCCGTGCGCCGTGCCCTTAGGGATATGGAACCGGCAGGGCGGCTGTATCTGGTGGCCGTGGGAAAGGCCGCCTGGCAGATGGCCAAAGGAGCCCTGACATACCTTCCTCGCCCCGTGGAGAAGGGGATTGTCATCACCAAGTATAAGCACGTCAAGGGGGATTTGCCTGGCATCCGTTGCTTTGAGGCGGGACATCCTGTTTCCGACGAAAACGGATACAGAGCCACCGAGGCGGTTTTACAGATGACGGAGAAGCTGACGGAGGAAGACACGGTGCTGTTTTTGCTCTCTGGAGGCGGAAGTGCCTTGTTTGAAAAGCCGCTGGTTTCCCCTGAGGAACTGGAGTCCGTAACCAAACAGCTTCGTGCCTCAGGGGCGGATATTGTGGAGATGAACACGGTGCGCAAGCGGCTTTCTGCCGTAAAGGGCGGGAAGTTTGCCTTGCACTGCGCACCGGCCAAGGTGCGGGGGATTGTACTCAGCGATGTGCTGGGGGATCCTCTTGATATGATTGCCAGCGGGCCGGCCACAGCGGACACCTCCACATCGGAGGAAGCCATGGCGGTTATAAAAAAGTACGGGATTTCTCTAAGCACTGAAGCCGAGCATTGCTTAATGCAGGAGACGCCGAAGAATATTCCCAATGGGGAGATGAAGGTTATCGGCTCCGTAGGCGAACTGTGCGCCGCCGCCGAGAAAATTTGTCGGTCTCTTGGCTATGAACCCGTATTTCTGACGGATCGGCTCTGCTGTGAAGCAAGGGAAGCG
>CAZPCH010000205.1:0-3225 GCA_964585055.1 uncultured Christensenella sp.
CCTTCGGCAAGGCGCTGGGCGGCGCTTCCGGCGGCTACACGGCGGCTAAGAAGGAGATCATCGACCTGCTGCGGCAGAAGTCCCGTCCCTATCTCTTCAGCAACGCTCTGGCTCCCGCTATCTGCGCCGCTTCCATCCGCACGCTGGACATTCTGGAGCGCTCCACGGAGCTGCGGGATCGGGTTCACGAGAACGCCGACTACTTCCGCGCCAAGCTCTCCACTCTGGGCTTTGACGTGCTCCCCGGGGAGCATCCCATCGTGCCCATCATGCTCTATGATGCCAAGGTGGCTCAGGAGTTTGCCCGCCGCATGCTGGAAAAGGGCGTGTACGTGGTCGGCTTCTGCTACCCCGTAGTACCCATGGGCAAGGCCCGCATCCGCACCCAGATTTCCGCCGGACATACCAAGGAGGATCTGGACTTTGCCGTGCAGTGCTTCAAAGAGGTCAAGGAGGAAATGGGTCTCTAAGATCTTCCCATCCATGCAAAAGAAAGCGGTTCCCTCAAAAGAGCCGCTTTTTGTTTGCAAAAAATGCGGGAATACAAGGATTTTTCTCCGATTTTTAGCACTCTCATCAAAAGAGTGCTAATTTCACAATTGTGTTCCATTTCCGCCCTTTTTCTGTAAAAATGCCTGTCTATACTATAGGCATCAACAAAAGAAAGACCCCTAAAAAGGGTCGGAAAGGATTCCAATATGTTACTTAGCTATTCCCCTTACCGTGTGAGCAATCACAATGACAATCCCTTTGAAGAGCTGGAAAACGCCGGCTACGAACTCATGCGCAGTACCCGTCTTGGAGCCTTCCGCACCGACATCACCGAGAAGAACGGCATCTACACCTTAGAGAGCGAACTGCCCGGCATGAAGAAGGAGGACATCTCCATTGACGTACACGACAACGTACTGACCATTACCGCCAAGAAGCAGAGCGAGACCACCGAGGAGGACAAGGAAACCCACTACCTGCGGCGGGAGCGCATCAACGGCACCTTTACAAGGAGCTTTGACGTAACGGGCATCGATCAGGATGCCATCACCGCTTCCTTTGAGGACGGCATCCTTAAGCTGACCCTCCCCACCCTCTCCCCGGAAAAGCCGGAAAAGCGGAGCATAGCAATCTGCTAAACCGTGTCCTCCCTCAGCCTCCTTCGGGAGGCTTTTTGCTTGCCAAAGACGCATATTCGTGATAAAATTATATTTTAAGACACCGTTCCCGTGTAGGGGAGCATGCGTTCAGGAGGTTTTCCATGCTGCAAAAGCTGTTGTCCAACACGCCCATCTGGGCCGCCTTCTTCAGCTTTCTTTTGTCCCAGATTCTAAAAGTGCCCATCGAATGGATTGTCACGGGGAAGCTGGACATCCGCCGCCTTATGGGGGATGGAGGCTACCCCAGTGCCCACTCCGCTTTGGTCACCGCTCTGGCCGCTTCCATCGGCAAGTATCAGGGGCTGGATTCTCCCCTCTTTGCTTTGGCCTGCGGCTTTGCGGTCATCGTCATGCACGATGCACGGGGGGTGCGTTTGGAAACGGGCAAGCAGGCCCAGACCATCAACTCCATTGTGGACATTCTCAGCGCCTCTTGGGAAACCACCTTGGACACCGCCCAGCGGCTGAAGGAAATGGTGGGGCACACCCCTCTGCAGGTCTTCTGCGGAGCCGCTCTGGGGCTGATTATCGGTCTTCTTATGTAAAGAAAAGCATCTGCGCTCCTTTGGGGGCGCTTTTTTTGCGCCTGTTTCATTGTATACAGACCGGCACCCCATGGGACGGTTTGTGCATAGTATATGGGTATCTTCCATCTTGTAAGGAGACTCCCATGCACCCTACCTCCGCACCCCTCTCCCCCCAGCGGCAGGCCTATTTGAAGCACCGCCGTCTGGAGGCACTGCGCATCCACTTCCTTCGCCTGCTGCTCCTCTTCTCCCTCCTCTTTTTCTGGGAAATGGGGGCTCGGTGGGGGTGGTTTGACCCCTTTATTCTCTCCAGTCCCAGCCGTGTAATGGCTTCTTTAGAAAACCTGTATACGGGAGGCAGCCTCTTTACCCACATCCTCACCACCCTCTTTGAAACGGTCATGGGCTTTCTGCTGGGCACGGGGCTGGGGATTCTGCTGGCCGTCCTTCTCTGGTGGATGCCCCTGTTCAACAGAATCATGGATCCCTATCTGGTGGTGCTCAACGCCCTGCCCAAGATTGCCCTTGGCCCTGTGCTCATTGTGTGGATTGGAGCGGGCATGGAAAGCATTATCGTCATGGCCGTGCTCATCTCCCTCATCGTCACCGCCGTCACCATTTTAGGGGGCTTTACGGCCACCACAGGGGAAAAGGAACTGCTCATGCGCACCCTGGGCGCCACCAAGTTCCAAATCTTCAAAAAGGTGGTTCTCCCCGCCAGCGTGCCGGACATGATCAGCGCCCTGAAGATCTCCGTGGGCATGAGCTGGGTGGGGGTCATTGTGGGGGAATATCTGGTGAGCAAGGCGGGGCTGGGCTACCTGATTGTCTACGGCGGGCAGGTTTTCCGTCTGGATCTGGTCATGGCCTCCGTGGTGCTTTTGTGCGTGCTGGCCGCTTTGATGTACGCCGCCGTCGCCCTGCTGGAACAGCGCATCCGCCGCCGCTTTTAAATTGCTCCGCTTATACCGCCGCCCTTTAAGGCGGCTTTTCTGTTGGGCATACTCTTTAGTTCCCGGCATAGAATGGAATATATGCCATTTTGGGAGGGGAGTATGGAAAACAGAGCCTGTCTTTTGGGGAAGTACATTGCGGAGACGGGAGACACGGTGCGGGGCGCCGCACAGAAGTTCTCCGTAGGCAAATCCACCGTACACAAGGACGTGACCATAAAGCTCAGGCACAGCGACCCGGCGCTTTGGAACCGAGTGCGCCTTGTGCTGGAGAAAAACAAAGCCGAGCGGCACATTCGGGGCGGACTGGCCACCCGAGAAAAGTACAGGCATACGGAGGAGCGTTGACCTTTTGAGATATAAAAACAGGCACGGAAAACCCATGCCTGCTTCTTATTGCGCTAAATTACTTTCCGGCCTTCTCAAGCAAAGCTTTGCCGCCCATGTAGGGACGCAGAGGCTCGGGAATGGTCACGGAGCCGTCGGCCTGCAGATGGTTCTCCAGGAAGGCGATGAGCATCCGAGGCGGCGCCACCACGGTGTTGTTCAGAGTGTGGGGCAAATAGGTCTTGCCGTCCTCGCCCTTGACCCGCA
>CAZPCH010000206.1:0-2980 GCA_964585055.1 uncultured Christensenella sp.
GGCCAACGAAATCCGTCAGCGGGAAACCCTCTTTGCAGACTATATCTTCCGCTACCATCCCGATTTTAAGAACGTGCCCCACTGGTATGAGCGCACCGAAAACTGGTCCATTGAGGGCGGCGACTGCCTGATTCTCAATCGAAACACCGTGGCCATCGGCATGAGCGAGCGCACCAGTCCCGAGGCCATTGAGGCCGTGGCCAACCGCCTTTTGAGCCCCGAAGCAGGCTTCCGCTCCGTGCTGGCCATCGACTTGCCCAAGTTCCGCACCTTTATGCACTTGGATACGGTCATGACCATGGTGGACAAAAACATCTTCGTGGTGCATCCCAACATCCAGCGCTCCATCCGCTCCTACATGATCACCCGCCGCTGCGACGGCCGCCTGTACATTCGGGAAAGCGGCAAGCCCATTGACGAGGCGCTGAAGGACGCCATGGAGCTGGACACCATTCAGCTCATCCGCTGCGGCGGCTCCAGCACCATCGATGCCGCTCGGGAGCAGTGGAACGACGGCGCCAACACCTTGGCCGTGGCCCCCGGGGAGCTGATTACCTACAGCCGCAACTATGTGACCAACAGCATCCTGCGGGATCACGGCATCACCGTCCATGAGATTCCCTCCTCCGAGCTTTCCCGGGGACGGGGCGGCCCCCGCTGCATGTCCATGCCCTTTTTGCGGGAGGATGTTTGATTTTTCCAAAAAAGAAAAAAGAAAAGAAAAAACCGGGAATTCCCGGTTTTATTTTTTTGCTTTATTTTTCGGCTTATCTGACTGAGCTGCTTTTTTATCCTCGATATACTTACTGCCGTCTGCCGGCTGCAGCCGACCGGACTCAATGTTGATTACGTCCATGAACCACAGTATACCGCAGCCCCCAAAGGTGCATAGCTTCACTACGCCCCAAATGGGGTACCCAAGGTAAAAGCGATCCGCACCGAAAAGTCCGCCGAAGGCAGCGTAGTACAGGGCTTTGTCTTTGCTCTTGGCCGCCTTTTTTGCCTGTGCCATCAGTCCTTCTTCAGCAAGTCCCGAATTTCGCTCAGGAGCTTGGCTTCCTCAGAAGGTTCAGGTTCGGGTTTGGGCTCGGGGGAAGGCGCCTCCTCCTTTTTCCGATGGAGACTGTTCATGGCCTTCACCACGCAGAACAGGGTCAGGGCAATGAGCAGGAAATTGACAATGTTCTGCAAAAATGCCCCGTAATAAATGGCGGCTTCCTCTGTGGTCTCCGTGGCGGCCGCAAACACAAACTTCAGCCCGCTCAAATCAATCCCGCCGGAAATAAGCCCGATAACCGGCATGAGAATATCGTTTACAAGAGAATTGACGATGGCCGTAAAGGCACTGCCGATGATAACGCCAACGGCCAGATCCATTACGTTGCCCCGGGAGATGAACTCCTTAAATTCCTGAAAAAATCCCTTCTTCTTCGTTTCCATAGCCCTTCTCGCTTCCTTTGGATTCGCATTTCAAAAAGAAAATGCTTTTTTAGCATAGCACAATTTCCCATATTCCTCAAGCCTTTTTGAGTCTTTTTTCAGGCTTAGGAAAGCTCTCCGTTTTTGTCGCAGGTTATCTTCAAAGTTTTGGAAACGGTGAAAGGCGTGCTTCCGGCAAGGCTGTATGACATGGTCAAAGTGCCGTTGGCGGTATTCTTTTCACCATAAGCCTTCTTGGAATACTCTTTCCATGCAGAATTATGTATCTGCACGTTAACATGGGACTCGTCACAGCGGCTGGTAGTTCCGTCATAGTAAAACACCCCCGTCAGAATAAACTTCCACTGTGCTACTCCGTTCGCATTATAATAAGTAGAGGTTCTACTCCCCGTTGTTCGAGTCATGCTTCGGGCGGAGTTGTCCACCGTCAGCGTGGTTTCATAGTAGCTTCCGTCAGGCAAATAGTCCCGCTCCGTTGTCAATACGGTTTCGGCCATGGACGGCACAGGATTCAGAAAAGCAAACAGCAGCAGGGACAAACAAAAGGCCACAATCTTTTTCATTTAAATTACTCCTCGCCATGCGTTATAGGGGTATCGGTAATGAAATAACCGTTCAAATTGCTGTGAATCTCCGCATTGATCAGGACTCTGGAGACAGCCAAAAAGGATATCCCCAAGGTTATCACAATTGCGGCGGCTATGGTCACCCGCAGAGCCAGAGTTCCCTCATGCATGCGGCGGCGAACATTGGCATAGGGAAGTGACAATAGCTGGTTCTTGCCTATCTCTTCAGGCGTTCCCATGGCCCGACGACATTCCTCCTCCGTGGCTTGAGGGTTGGACTGCATATAAAGGGAAATGCAGCTCTCCATGTCCTGAAGATACTTTTTGCGCTCGGCTCCTTGAAGCAGAGTTTCTCTTTTAATGGATTTGAAGTATTTCTTTCCTGCGTTCATTCCTTGGAATCCCCCCTATAGGAAACAATCAGCCGAATGCCTTCCTGAACCGAGGCGTACTCATCCAATAGGGCCTGATAGTAGCGCTGCCCCTCCTCCGTAATGGTGTAATAGGCACGGCGCATGCGCTTGCCCACAAATTCGTACCGGGAGGTCACATACCCCTGACTCTCCAAACGGTAGAGAATGGGGTACAGAGGTCCCTCGGCCATGGCAAAACGTCCCTCGCTGATTCGCTCCACGTTTTGGGTCAGGTCATATCCATACCATTCCTTCTGATTTAACAGCGCCAGTACACACAGCGTGGCGGCGCCTCGCCTGAACAGACCCTGTGTCAAAGGCTCCTTGGGCATAGCAACCAATCCCTTCGTTTTCTATCCTTATGGGCTCATTGTACCAAAGGCTAATAGAAATGTAAATACTTTTTTAATAAAAATACTGGTTGACACCATATCTGCACCATGCTATGATGAAAGTGTCAGAAACCATCGGCGGGCGACACTTGCCCATGAACGTCTGACAGTGGATTTGCACTTTTGGGGAGGAACCTTTCCTCCCCGAAAGAGAAACGGAGGATGCCGG
>CAZPCH010000206.1:2990-3208 GCA_964585055.1 uncultured Christensenella sp.
ATCGGCAGAACAAAGAGAAGGGAGGAAATGGGGACAAGAAAAAACCTTTACACAAATGAGCCGGCCAGCTCACCACGTTGTGGTACTTTCATGCAAAGGTTTCTTTCATGATAGCACTTGAAAAATCAATTTGCAACTCCGAACTAAATTATTAATGGAGGAAAAGAACATGAAAAGCAAGAAGATGTTTATTCTAATATTGGCAGTTATGCTGTTTG
>CAZPCH010000207.1:0-3193 GCA_964585055.1 uncultured Christensenella sp.
TTTTCTGCAGCTGCAAAAAGGTGAGATGGGTTTCCCCGTCGGAAAAAGCAATCTTGTTCGGCACCCTTAAAGCGGTTTTGTCCAGATACTCCAGCAGGTTCGTAATCACCCTTTACTCCTCCCCTGCCGTCTCTTCGGCGGGACGGAAGACCATGGCGGTGATGACCCCCTCCGTAAGCTGAATCTCCAGACGCACCTGCTCCCCGGCATAAGCGTAGTAGTCCTGTCCGTCCTCTCCGCCCAAAACCTCCAGCAAAGTCTCCAGAGTGTCCCCGATGCCCAGCTTGCCCGTGGGAAACTCCGCCTTGACGGTATCGTCCACCAGAGTGACAGCGGTGATGACCCGCACTCCCTCCAGCTCGTTGACGGTCAGCTCGTAGCCGAAGTAGTAGTAATAGTAATCCTTCCCCTGATAGGCACAGCTGTCCGCTTCAAAGGTGCTCTGGGGCTCTCCCAAGCGCTTCAGCACCCCCTCCGCCTCCTCCAGAGGCAGAATCTGCACCTGCCCGGACACGAAGCCGCTGTCCACAAGGGAAAGAATCTCTTCCCCTTCCTCCTCCTCTGCCCCTGCAGGCTCGCTGCCGTCGGGAAGCTCCGCCTTTTGGGATGTGACGGCGGTGTTCTGTTGATTGGCCTTGGGGTCCACAAAGACCTTGTCCCCCGCCTCCTGGGAACCGCATCCCACCATCAGCACCATGGCCGCCCCCAACAATAGGCTCAAACACTTCTTCATTCCTCTACCTCCCGGCTCTTTAAGTATCCGTAAACTTCCAGTTCTTCCAACTGCTGGGCCTTTTCCTGCTCATAGGCCGCCAGCTTTTCCCCATACACGGCGGCAATGTCCGCCTCCTGCCGCAAATCCTCCAGCCCCAGGGGGGCAAGGTAGGTTTTTGCAAACCAGCGGGTGTATTTCTCCGCCCCGTACACATTTAAATGCAGTCCCCCGTCATAGGTGTCGGTAGACAAATCCACTCCCATGTCCTCCATGTGCTCTATGGCGTTGACATAGACAATTCCCTGCTTTTCGGCGTAGGCTTCCAGAGCCTCGTCCCATGCATCGTACCAAGCGGGGTACAGGCAGGGGGACTTTACAAGAATCAGAGCGATGCCCTTTTCCCTGCACAATTTAACAATGGCGTCCAACTGCCCATAGCAGGCTTCGGAAAAGTCCTTATCCTTTAAGGGCGCCGCCGCAGGCAGGCGGGTGTAGGGCTGTACATCGCACCGCATCAAGTACCCGTTGTGGCTCAGAGCGGGGGTGCCCGTTACATACGTCCAGTCCTCCGCCTTCAAGGCCTCTATGCGCTCATGATAGCGCAAAAGGGGCAAGGCGTAGCTTACCGCCGACTCCTCCTTGGAAAGGGAGGCGGCCACGGCCTTCCATTTATACAAAGAGGGGCGCATGTAGTCCAGGGTCATGCGGTTGTAGCTTTCGCTCTGGGGCTCGCTATAGCGCATGGCGCACACGGACAGCACCACCGCCTGAGGGGTCTCATAGGAGAGAGTCTCCTCCAGAATATAGCGGCTCTGCCACATCAATTGCTGGGCCGTCCCCCGAATAAAGGAGGTGTAGCCGAACTCGGAAAACAAAGTGGGGGGCGTAAAGCTCTCGTATACCTCGCAGTCCCCGATAAACAGCACCTGATGGGGCTGTGTCTCCTCATAATAATCGTCTATGAGCCCTCCCTCCACAATGCCGGAGGCGTACTTGGGCAGGGTCAGCCGACCAAAAAACCACAGGGCTCCCCCCGTCAGCACCAAGGTCAGCAGGGCATAGACAAGGCGTTTATGCTTCACGATTTCTAATCCTCCATGCTGAAGGGCACCGTAGGCGTGGCGGGATACAGGCTCTGGTTAAAGCTCCAGAAGTTTTTGCTCCGCTTTAATACCTCCGCCGTGGTGCGCATAAAGCAGGTATAGTTCTTTGGCCCCACGTTGATGGCGTCAAAGTGATAGTACCCCGTGCCCAAGTCTACCAGCAGCCACCAGTGGCGGGTGTTCTTCTTCCCGCCGTAGCGGGTGACCACCTGCACCTGTGCCCCCGCCTTCTCCAGCAGGGCTCTTGCCACGGAGCAGAAGGTGAAGCAATCCCCCCGCCCGGTGGTAATCCCCCGCCAAGCCTCATACTTCCAGTCCCGCTTGTCGGAGGAGGCCTTGTAGCGGATGTTTTGGTTGGTATATCGGAAGATGGCGTAGCCCTTTTCCTTCAGGGTCATATCCTCGGTGATGATGCTGTCGTAGCAGGCGTTGACGGCGGCTTCAAACTCCGCCTCCGTAATCCTCGCCTCCACCAAGGTCAAAGTGCAGCGCTTCTCCGCCGTGTTCCCGGCGGCGTCCTGAGCCCGATAGATCACCGTGTAAGTGCCGGGCTTATAGATGTTCACTCCGCCGGTATCCACCTGCACGGGCAGGGTGCCGTCGCAGTTGTCCTCGCAGACCACGGTCTTCAGATAGGACACGGACTCCCCGATATACCCGTTCAGATTCTGCACATAGAGGATCTCCGGGGGCACATCGTCCTTTTGCAGGGTCAGGGTAAAGGCATAGGAGGCGTTGTTCCCCGCCCCGTCCCGGGCAATCAGGGTCACGGTCTGCTCCCCCTCCAAATCCCAGTCAGGCTCCTTCTCAAAGGCGCAGGTATACCCCGTGGCGTCAAAGCCCGCCTTTACAAAATGCTCCGCAGAAATGGGGTAGCCAAGATACCACCGATTCTCCCCCTCCACCTCCAAAACGGGAGCCGTGGTGTCCGTTACGCTGACTAAAACGGGCAGGATCTCCTCCCCGTCCTTAGCCAAAAGCTCATAGGTGCCCAAGGTGTCCAAGGTCAATCTTGAAAAGAGGTAAAGCCCCTCTCCCAGCTGCTCCCCTTCCAGCACCTGGCCCGTAGCTTCCAAAGTCACGGGGGCTATGGGGGACACAAAGAGGGCGGCCTGAAGGGAAACGGCGTTGCCCCCTTCGTCCGTAGCCTTTAAGGACACGGTTCTATAGCCGAGAGCCGTCCAGTCAGGCTCTTCTTCAAAGGCAAAGGTTACATCCGTCTCGTCTTCCCATGCGGCGATGAAGGCCTCTGCAGAGACCTTTTCCCCGGGCTTGCAGTACACCAGCTGTCCCGTAACCTTGGGCGCCGTCGTATCCTGCACCAGCAGATGGGAGGTGAACACCTCGCCTTCCACCTCAATCTCCACGGGAATCA
>CAZPCH010000208.1:0-3189 GCA_964585055.1 uncultured Christensenella sp.
CGGAACATTCACGGTCTCAGCCGCACGGGCAGCGCCGCTTTGGGGCGTCAGCTGCTGATGACCGCATTGCTCAGCAGTGATTTAAAGAACAGAGGGGATTCCGTCACCACCATTCTCTCCGGCAACGGCGCAGGGGGAAACATGGTCTGCACGGGACGCTTCGGGGGACTGGTCAAGGGCTATGCCGCCAATCCTCAGGCAGAGCTCCCTCCCGCTCCCAACGGAAAGCTCTTTGTCAAGGGCTTTGTGGGAGAGACGGGCAAGCTCACCGTGGTGCGGGACATGGGGCTGAAGGAGCCCTATGTGGGCACCTGCAATTTGATTTCCGGGGAGATTGCCGAGGACTTTGCCCAGTACCTCACCGTGTCGGAGCAAAAGCCCTCCCTCGTATATCTGGGCGTCCATGAAAACGTGGAGACCGGGGAGATTCTCTCTGCAGGGGGGCTGGTGCTGGAGGCCATGCCCGACTGCCCCGACGGGGATGTGGAGATGGCCTTGAATCTGGCGCCCTTTGTATCGGACATGGCGCTGCGGCTTCAGGAAGGGGAGGAGCTGAAGGCTATTTTGGGCTCCATTTTCGGCCGCATGGGCATTGTGTATACGGAGGAACTGACCCCCGCCTACTGCTGTGACTGCAGCAGGGAGCGCATGGAACAGGCCCTCATCTCCCTTGGAAAGCAGGAGTTGACCGAAATCATTGCCGAGGACGGGCAGGCGGAATTGGTGTGCCACTTCTGCAACAAAAAGTACGCCTTTGACAAGGAGGCGTTGGAATCGCTTTTGCAGGAGGCAACGGGACAGGATGTCTGAAGAAACCAAGGGCGATATTCTGCAGTTTAAGCGCACCTCCGAATCCTATCTGCGAAAGGCCCGCAGTCTTTTGGACGATGGGGATTTGATGGGTGCCTACGGAATGCTGAAAGACGGGGAGAGAAGCTGTCCGGGGGACTGGCAGGCCTTCCGCCTGGCGCAGGCTCACGTGCTCAATCAGATGCAGCGCTTCGAACACAGCCAGCGGGTACTGCTGACCATGATGCCCGCCGAGCAGATGCCCGAAGAGGGGGTCTACGGAGCGGCGGAGAACTTCCTGGCCATGGAGGAATTCGGCGCCGCCCACACCTGCTTGGAATTATATCTAAAGAAATGGCCGGACGGCATGTATGCAGGAGCCTGTGCGGATACTTTGAGACTCCTCCACAGCGGCGAGGAATTGAGCTGGCATTTGGGATTGGAGGAAGGGGAGGACCCTGCCCTTATCGCCCATATCCATTTGGCAAAGGCCATGCATTTTTCCATGCGGGACGAGCAGAGCTTAAACTATCTGCTGGAGGTGGAGAAAAAGTACCCCGACTCTCTGTGGCTGCAGATGGAGATTGCGTTGGATCAGTTCTGCATAGAGGACTATCAGGGGGCGGAACAGCGGGTGTTCAACATCCTCAAAAGAGACAGAGGCTATGTGCGGGCTCGGTGCCTGTTGGCGTTGATTCGCTTGGGGGAGCACAAGGACCGGGAAGCCCGGGAGATGATGGACTCCATTCCCCTGCCCGAAGGGGGCAGTACGGAGGAGCTGGGCACCATGTGCGCCATGCTTTTGGAGATTGGGGACTATGAGCGGGCGGAAAAGTGCGCAGGGATGCTGACGGAGCAGATTCCCTATGATACCCTGTCCCTTCACGAGGAGGCCTTTGCCAAGGCCATGCTGGGAAAATGGGAGGAAGCCTGCGAGCGGTATACGACCCTTGTGTGCCTGGATCCCCAGGATCCCGTGGCCTACTATTATCTGGGCGTTCTCCATTTGCACGGAGCGGAAGGGGATCCGGAGCGTCTGCGCCGATACTTCAGCACCAATTACGACGTGCCCTATGAGGAAGCCATTCGTCGGTTCAACGATTTAAAGAAGTTCGTATTAGAGAAGCCGGAGGAGCTGAAAGAGGCTTGGCAGACCAATGAAATCCTGCAGGATGCGGTGCGCTGGGCTCTTTACTCCCCTCTGTTTCAGATGAAGAATCCCATCTTTGCTATGCTGGGCGCCTTGGGGGATGTTTCTGCCCACGAACTGCTGGCGGACTTTTTGCTGCGTATGGATCAAAGCGATCAGGACAAGCAGATGGCCATTGCCGCCTTGAAGGAAATGGGGGACGAGGGTCCCTACACCATGTATTATGAGGGCGCATGGCGGTACGGCATGGTGAAGACGGTGACCCTGCCGGAGGACTTGCCCTTAAGCTATCGGGATTTATTCGAGGACTTGGGGGGTATAGAGCAGACATACGGTCTGCCCGAGGGAACGGAGGAGCTGGCCAAGCGCTTTTTCTATCACTATGTAAACAACCTGCAGGGAGAGTATCCCCGCATGAATCGGGAGCAGCGGCAGGCTATGCTGGCGGCGCTGGCGGCCATGGCCCTGCACCTTATCAACCAAAAAGAGTATGACACGGAAGATATGGCCGGCCGCTTTGGCGTGTCTTTGCGGCGGCTGCACAATGCATTGAAGCGGCTGTTGGACTCCGTAGCGAATATGGAAGAGAATGGGGAGGAGGATCCTTCATGATTTTTATCGCCACCTGTAAGCTGGGGCTGGAAAGCACCGTTGCTTTTGAACTGAAAAAACTGGGGATGCAGAACGTGTCCAGCCGAGACGGCAATGTTTCCTTTGAGGGCACCTATGCCGACATGGCCAAGGCACTGTTGTATTTGCGGACGGCGGAGCGTCTGCTTTTAAAGGTAGGCAGCTTTGAAGCCAAATCCTTTGAGACCCTCTTTGAGGGAGTCAAGGCTTTGGACTTTACGCCTTATCTTCAGCGGGACAGCCGCATTCATGTCAACGGCAAGAGTGCAAAGAGTACCCTTTTCTCCGTATCCGACTGCCAGAGCATTGCCAAAAAGGCCATTGTGGAGAATTTGAAGGCGGCCTATCATACCCCCATTATCCCCGAGACCGGGGCGGAGGTCATTGTGGAAATCGGCCTTCTTCGGGACGAGGTCACCGTGGCCTTGGACTGCTGCGGGGCGGGGCTCTCTCGGCGGGGCTACCGCACCTACAACGTGGCGGCGCCTTTGGCGGAGACTCTGGGGGCGGCCCTGGTGCTGTTGTCCCGGTACTGGCCGGACACGCCCTTGATTGACCCCATGTGCGGCTCGGGCACCATTCCCATTGAGGCGGCCATGATTGGCAATAATATTGCTCCC
>CAZPCH010000209.1:0-3182 GCA_964585055.1 uncultured Christensenella sp.
CAAGCCTCCGGGGCCCAGCGCGCTGAGACGGCGCTTGTGGGTCAGCTCGGACAGAGGGTTGGTCTGATCCATGAACTGGGAGAGCTGGGAGGAACCGAAGAACTCCTTGATGGCGGCGGTAACGGGGCGGATGTTGATAAGGTTGCTGGGCATGACCACGTCCATGTCCTGCAGACCCATGCGCTCACGCACCACACGCTCCAGACGGGTAAGACCTACCCGAATCTGGTTCTGGAGCAGCTCGCCCACGCTGCGGATGCGGCGGTTGCCCAAATGGTCGATATCGTCAATCTTGCCTACGCCGTAAGAAAGGTTGATCATATAGGAAACGGTAGCCACCATATCGTCGGGCACGATGTGGCGGGGAATCAAATCGTTGTAATGGCTGCGGATAAAGTCCTTCTGGCCTTCCGCGTCCTCAATCTCCTGCATCTGGGGCAGCAGGGACAGAAGGGTGGGGATGTGCACATCCTCGTTGAGGCCTGCATCCAAGGGCGCAAAGGGCAAAAAGCCTGCGGCGGAGGCAAAGTTGTTGCCCACTACCTTGGTGCGCTTTTCCCCGGACTTTACGTATACGGCGTTGACGCCGGCGTTCTGAATCTGCTCGGCCAGCTCCTTGGTAATCACTTCCCCGGCAGACAGGAACATTTCACCCGTAACGGGAGACACCACGTCCTCGTCGGCCACGCAGCCTGCAATACGGGCCTTGAGGGCCAGCTTTTTGTTGAACTTATAGCGGCCTACCCGTGCAAGGTCATAGCGGTTGTCGAAGAAGAGGGAGTTGAGCAGGTTTCTGGCAGACTCCTCTGTGGGAGGCTCGCCGGGACGCTGCCGCTTGTAGATTTCAATAAGACCGTCGGCCACGGACTTGTTGGGATCCTTGGCCAGGGTGTTGGCAAGACGCTCATCTTCGCCCAGCAGTTCTACGATCTCTGCATTGGTGCCGTAACCGATAGCACGAAGCAGGGAGGTGATGAAAACCTTCCTCTGGCGGTCAATCTTTACATACAAAATGCCGTTGCTGTCCGTTTCATACTCCAGCCATGCGCCCCGGTTGGGGATGACCTGAGAAGAGTAGAGCTGATTGCCCCACTTATCGGTGACAACGGAATAATAAGCGCCGGGGGAGCGTACCAACTGGGATACGATAACCCGCTCTGCGCCGTTGATGATGAAGGTGCCCTGGGGAGTCATGAGGGGGAAGTCGCCCATAAAGACTTCCTGCTGCTTGACCTCGCCGGTCTCCTTGTTGATAAGGCGTACGGAAACACGCAGGGGCGCTGCATAGTTTACGTCCCGCTCCTTGCTTTCTTCCTGAGAATACTTGGGCTTGTCCAGATCGATTCGATAATCCACGAACTCCAGAACCAGCTTGCCCGAATAGTCAACGATGGGCGAAATGTCGTTGAATACTTCTCGAAGGTCCTCTTTCAGAAATCGATAATAGGAATTCTTCTGCACTTCAATGAGATCAGGCATGCTCAGCACTTCATTTACATGAGAAAAGCTCTTGCGTACCCGACGGCCCATCTTGACGTCATGCATCATTGCGTTCACTCCTTCTGATGCCGCTGCACCAACTGTATTCCTCCCTGGGAGGGAGCCCCTGCATCGCCTGTCGACCCACCATTTTTACCGCAAAAAAGGCCTGATTTGCGCATATTACATAGTTTGACGATCATAATGCGATTTTGAATAATATCATACCTTCGTCAAGCTGTCAAGTCTGAATTTATGAAAAATTTATGACTTTTTATCTTTTTCTCCCGAAGGCCGCATAAACTTGACCCAAAGGGCAAAAATGACCCCATACACACCCTACGGAAAGGAGCCCCATTCATGGAACAACCCGTCACCAAATCTTTGCGCAGCGGCTGGAGCAGTACGGAAAACTCCCTGCTGGCCGGTCAAATTGCCCAGGCCAAAGCCCGCCGCCTGCCCCTTCGCACCGCCTTTGACGCCGTAGCCCGGCAGACAGGCCGCTGCGCCAACAGCGTCCGCAACCACTACTACGCCGCCCTGCACCCTCGGGAAAATGCCCCCGCCTTCGTCCCCTTTACGGAGGAGGAGTCCCTGTGCCTATTGCGGGAGGTGCTTCTCTCCTGCAGCAGGGGGGAGAGCGTCCGAGCCTGCACCCTGCGCCTTGCGGAGGGGGACACAAGGCGGATGCTCCGCTATCAAAACAAGTACCGCTCCCTGCTCAAAACCCGGCCGGAGCTGGTGCATCGGGTGCGGCAGGAGCTGTCTTCTCAGACAGAAACCGTCTTTGACCCCTACGCCTTCCCCCGAAAAGGCCCCGGCCGCCCCCGCAAGACGGCGCCCCTCTCCCCGGAAAGCCTGCGCAGCCTGCTTATGGCCCTATGCGAGGAGCTGGTCTCCCTGTACGGAAAATAAGCCTCCGCAAGCCCCCATATATGCAAAAAGGGACGGAATTTCCGTCCCCCTATTTCTTTATTCCGCCGCCGGCTGAGAGGGCTTTTGTCCGCCCTTCCCCTTATGATGGTAGGGGCGCCGCTTCTTCTTGGGCATCTCCTCCCGTCCTGCGGGAGCCAGTTCCGCATCCTCCTCCATCTGCCGTCTGTCCGGCTTGGGGCGGTTGTTTTTCTTGGGCTTGTTGGGCTTTTTCTCCCCGCTTTGCCCCTGATTCTTATCCCCCTGAGGCTTGCGGTTGGGCTTGCGGTTCTTCTTAGGCTGCGCCGCTTCTTCGCCACCGCCGTTTACGGTGCTCCCCGTCAGGCTCTCTCCCGGCAGCACCATCCGTCCGGACAGGCTCTCCCCGGGCAAAACGGACAAGCCGCCCTCATTGCGGGGGCTCTCCTGCGCTTCCGTTTTATCGGCCTTCTCCTCTTTGACAGGCTTCTCCTTTTTGGGCTTTTCCTGTCTGGGCTTCTCCCGATTGCGGTTCTTTTCCTGTCTCGGCCGCTCCGCCGTCTTCATGGGCGGGGTTTCAAAGAGCTTCTCCGCTCCCTCTTCCCCTGCCATTAGGGCTTCCTGCCGTTCCGCCGCCCCCGGCCCCAAAATGGTGTAGGGGTACTCCCGAATCTCATAGGTGCCGTCCGCCGCCGCAATGCGCACCTTGGTGCGCTCCGTCAGCACGTTGTTCTCCGTCACCGTGCCTACGCCGTCGGGGGTCTCAATCTCCTTGCCAACCTTGGGCATGAGCTTGCGCATGTACTCATAGG
>CAZPCH010000210.1:0-3180 GCA_964585055.1 uncultured Christensenella sp.
CAAGAAGTGGTTGCGGATGTAGGCACGGCGCTTTTTGTCCGTCTCCGTCTTCAAAAGGTACATGGTCAAAAGCACCTCGTTGACCGTGGAGGCTACCTCTGCCACCAGAATCTTGTAGCCGTGGGTGGCGTAGGGCTGGGTCTTGTCGGAGAAGTAGGAGTGCATGGCGTGGCCCAGCTCATGGGCAACGGTGAAGGCATCGTCCAGGGTGTCCGTGTAGTTCAAAAGCACATAGGGATGGACGCCGTATACCCCGCAGGAGAAGGCGCCGCTGCGCTTGCCCTGATTTTCGTATACGTCCATCCAGTTCTCCGCAAAGGCTCTGTCCAACAGCTTCTGGTATTCCTCTCCCAGAGGCTCCGTGGCCTTTTTCACCAGATCCTTAACGTTTTCAAAGGGCATGGGGTAGTCCACGTCCTCCACCATGGGCACATACAGATCGAAAACGTCCAGCGTATCCAGCTTCAGCGCCTTCTGGCGGAGCTTCAGATACTTCTTCATGGCGGGAAGGCTGCCGTGAACGGCCTCAATGAGGCTGTCGTATACGGACACGGGCACGTTGCCGCCGCTGAGGGCCATTTCCACGGCGGAAGCATAGCCCCGCACCTTGGAGCGGAAATCGTCCATCTTCACCTGCCCGCCGTAGAGAGCGGCCATGGTGTCTTCATATTTCTTATAGGTGCCGAACATGGCCTTGAAGGCCTCCTCACGCACGGCACGGCTGCGGCTTTCGCGGAAGACGCCGAAGTTTCCGGCGGTAAGCTGGACTTCCTTCCCCTCTTCATCGTGCACCTTGGGCAGCTCCATGTTTACGTTGGTCAAAGCCCGATAGGCATTGGAGGGCGTACCGGCGGCGTCCCCCATCATGGCCAGCATCTTTTCCTGCTCGGCGGAGAGAATGTGGGCGCGGCCTCGGGCGATGTCCTCCAGATTGTGGCGGTAGACGGCCAAATCCTCATCGGCCATCCACCGGCGGAGGGTCTCTTCGGGAATGGAGAGAATCTCAGGCTCCGCAAAGCTGGTCATGGCCCCTGCCTTGACGGCCAACTGCATGCAGCGGGCCTGCATCTCCTGATAGTCGGGGTTGGAGCCGTCGGCAGACTGGTGGAGCATGGCGTAAATGAAGGGCAAATTCAGCTTTTCGTCTACGGCGGTGATGGCTTCCAGACCGTGCTTGAGGCCTTCCTTGGAGGCGCACAGGGTGCCGGGGAGAGAAGACAGGGTGTCTATGGCCTTGGCGGCCTCCTCCAGAGCGGCTTCCCAATGGGCGTGGTCGGGGAAGATGTGGGTAAAGTCCCACTGGAATTTGGGATCCATTTCACTGCGTTTCATGGTGTCAAGTCCTTTCTCTTTCTTTTTTATTATCGTGGGAGAAGCAGGGGGCGGGCAGGGGTTCCCTTCGGGGAACCCTCTGCCCACTTTGTGGGCAGAGAAAGGCGAAGCCTTTTCCTGCCCGCCCGCCCCATTACTTGTGATACAGACGGTTGCTTTGGTAAACGGGGTCACAGGTCAGATGAATCCCCAGCCGGTTCAAAAGATTCTTATCCACCTGGGAGAGAATCACCGTGGAGTGCATTTCGCACCCCTCCAGGCGGCTCAGCTGCTCCATGGCCATCTCCGCAACGGGGTTGGTGGCGGCGCAGATGGACAGGGCCAGCAGCAGCTCGTCCGTGTGAAGCTGAGGATTCCGATTCCCCAAGTGGGCTACCTTCAAATGCTGAATGGGCTCCAGAATCACGGGAGAGATAATCTTGAGGCTGTGGCGAATGCCTGCCAGCATCTTAATGGCGTTCATCAACGTGGCGGACGCCGCTCCCAGCAGTTCCGAGGACTTGCCCGTGACGATGGTGCCGTCGGGCAGCTCCAGAGCCGCCGCAGGCCCTCCCGTAGCCTCCGCACGCTGGCGGGCAGGCATCACGACGGGTCTGTCTTCAGGCTGTAAGCCCGCCTGCTTTAAGAGAATGCGCATCTTGTCCACTTCTGCCGCCGCTACGGTGCCCTGCTTCTGCCCCATCATGGCGTTGTAGTATCGGCGGAGAATCTCCTGCTTGGCCTCATAGCGGACGGTTTCATCGTCGCTGATGCAGCAGCCAATCATATTGACCCCCATGTCCGTGGGAGACTTGTAGGGAGAGGTGCCGTAGATGGATTCGAACATGGCATCCAGCACGGGGAAGATCTCCACGTCCCGGTTGTAGTTCACGGCGATTTTGTTGTAAGCCCGCAGGTGGAAGGGGTCTACAATGTTGGCATCGCTTAAGTCCGTGGTGGCGGCCTCGTAAGCCAGGTTCACCGGATGTTCCAAGGGCAAATTCCACACGGGGAAGGTTTCAAACTTAGCATACCCGGCCTGAATGCCCCGCTTGTTTTCGTGATACAGCTGGCTTAGGCAGGTGGCCATCTTTCCGGAGCCGGGGCCGGGGGCGGTCACCACCACCAAAGGACGGGTGGTGGGCACATAATCGTTCTTCCCGCAGCCCTCGTCGCTCATAATCCGCTGGACATCGGAGGGGTAGCCGGGAATGGGATAGTGGAAGTAGCAGGGCACGCCCAAGGCCTTCAGGCGGTTGACAAAGCTCACCGCCGCAGGCTGGCTTTCGTAGCGGGTAATGACCACGCTGCCCACATACAAACCGTTTTCACGGAAGGCATCGATGAGCCGCAAAACGTCCATGTCGTAGGGGATACCCAAATCCCCCCGAATCTTGTTCTTTTCAATGTCGGAAGCGTTGATGACCAGCAGAATCTCCGCCTGCTCCCGCAGTTCCATGAGCATCTTAATCTTGGTGTCCGGGGCAAAACCGGGCACCACACGGGAGGCGTGGTAATCGTCAAAAAGCTTGCCTCCAAACTCCAGATACAGCTTGCCGCCGAACTTCTCGATGCGCTCCCGAATGTGCTGCGACTGAAGCTGCACATACTTTTGCTGATCGAACCCAACTTTTTTCACCCGGATCACCTCCATGACTCCACAAATAAAAATTTATCTTAGTATACCACGATGCCCCCCTCTTGTACAACGAAAAATTCCATGCAAAATGCGCAGGTGCCTAAGGAAAAGAAAAATCCCCGCCCCGCCCCATTCTTTTCTGGGCAAAGCAATGTCATTGACTTAAGGATTTGCTTTCTCTCCCGACCTCTTGTGACTTCGACCATAGTCTCAGTCACAATCCACCTCCC
>CAZPCH010000211.1:0-3155 GCA_964585055.1 uncultured Christensenella sp.
GTTACCTGCTTGGCGCCCACAATGGCCGCCTTCAGCACGGGCACGCCTTCCCCCCGCAGACGGTAGATGTTTTCAATGACCACGATGGAGTTATCCACCAGCATGCCTACGCCGATGGCCAAGCCCGCCATGGAGATAATGTTCATGGTGACCCCGGAGAAGTACATAAGCACCAAAGCAAACAGCACGCTGACCGGGATGCTGATGCCTACGATGACCGTGGGGCGAATGTCCCGCAGGAACAGGAACAGAATCAAAATGGCCAGGGCGGCGCCCATGAGCAGGTTCTCCACAATGGTGCCCATGGCCAGATCGATGTAATCCCCCTGATCCATAAGGGCTACAAAGTGCAGTCCCTCATAGCGCTTCTCCAGCTCCTCAAAGCGGGTCTGAATGTTCCCCGCCACGGTGGCCGTAGCGTAGGAGGACTGTTTGGAGAAGGAGAGCACCACGCCGCTTTCCCCGTTGATGCGGGCGTAGGTGGTGCCGGCGTTGTCCAGCAGGTTGACGGAGGCAACGTCGCACAGGCGGATGGTGTCCATGCTCTCCATACCCGTGGAGAACAGGGGCAGTGTTTCCAGTGCTTCCAGCCCGATAACGCTGTCCCCTACCCGCACCAGATACTGCTGCTCTCCGTCATAGAGATAGCCGGCGGGCATGGAGAAGTTCTGTGCGGTGAGAAGCTGGCTCAAAAGCTCCTTGGTCAAAATGTTGTGGAGGTCTGCGGCTTCCTTGGCGGCTTCCAGCTGCTCCTGCGCCTGCTTTTCCGCCTCCTCAAGCTGTTCCTTGCCGGAGAGAAGGGCGTCCTCCCCTTCCGCCAGCTCCTCTTTCTTTTCGTTGAGCAGCTTCTCTGCGGAATTCATCTGGGAAGAGATATTCTTTTTCTGCTTTTCCAGCTCCTCGTAGCCCTTGTCAATCTCCAGCTTGCCTTCCTCCAGCTGGGTAATGGCTTCCTCCAGCTGGGGGATGGCCTCTTCAAGCTGGGTCTGGGTGGCCTTCAGGGTGTCAAGGGTGCTGTCGATATCGTTGCGGCCGATGCCCTGCTCCGCCAGCGCACTGTCAATCTGCGCCAGAGAGTTTTCCACCGTCTGGTACTCTTCGCTATTCTTAATGCGGTCGATGGCTTCCTTCTTCTGCTCATCGGTCATGATGGTGTTGTTTTCAATGGCGGTGATGGAGGCATCCAGCACGGCCTTGGCTCTTTCCAAAACGGCCAAGGTGTACTTCAGCTCCGTAAGCTGTTCCTGTGCGGCAATAACCTGCTCCAGCCCCGCTTCCGCCTGCACCTTCTGCTCCTTCAGGGAGGCCAGCAGTTCCGTTACTTCCTTATTCTTCTCGTCCAACTGGTTCTGGGCCTGATTGAGGGCGCCGTTGGCCTGCTTTTTGCCGCTGTTCAGGGCGTCCTCCCCCTCTTCCAGAGCTTCCTTGCCCTCGGCCAAGGCCTCTTCGCTCTCCTGCAGTTTCTCCTTGGCCTCCGTCAGTTCGGACATGGCCTCCTCAAACTCCTTGTCGATGGCCTCGTAGAGGGTTTTGTTCAGGGCGTCAATCTTCTCATCGTCCAGCACAATCTCCAGATTCTGAAGCACCAGGCCGCTCTTGGACACGGAAGCAACGCCGTTGATGCCCTCCAGCTCAATGGACAGCACGTCGTTTACAAAGGCGCTCAGTTCCATGGGATCCATGCCCGCATAGTTGACGGCGGCCACGGTGGTGGGAATCATGTCCGTGCTCAGCTCAATGACCTGGGTGGCGCCCACGCCGTCCGGCCAGGAACCGGAGAGGGTGCTAATGTTCCGCTGGATGTCCATCATGGCCGCATCCCGGTTTACATCGTCCTCAAAGGTCAAAAAGACCACGGAGTAGTTCTCCGCACTGGTGGAGGTAATCTCGCTGATGTGATCCAGAGAAGCCATGGTCTGCTCCAGAGGCTTGGTCACCGAATTCTCCACTTCCTCGGGGGAAGCGCCGGGGTAGGTGGTCATGAGCACCATGTAGGGGAAGCTCATGTCCGGCAAAAGATCCGGGGTCATTTTCGTTACGGACACATACCCCAAAACCATGACCAGAATGACGGCCACCAACACGGTAAAGGGCTTTTTCACGCTGTACTTGGATAACACGTTTCGTCTCCTCAACAAACAAAATAAACTAACTTACTATATCACATTTGCCCGCTCTCGGATGTGAAAAAAATGTGGCATTATTAAAGAATTTTTGTCGCAAAAGGACGAGGGGCGGGGGAGGAATCCTTTGCACGGGCATAGACCTTTGCGCCATAACATATGCTCTACCAATCTTCAGGAGGTAGTGTGTATGCCGATCATCGTCATTTCAAAAAAACATCTGCTGCTGGGGCTGGGGGTACTGCTGCTGCTGGGGCTGGGCATTGTCCTGCTTATTACGGGGAAAGCCGGGGTGCAGGCGGCTCCCGCCATGGCGGTGGTGGAGGAATATGAGCTTAACGTTCTGCCCCTTAAGGCCAGATCCCTCCCCATATACGCCGTGGGGCGCACCGACAAAAAGATTGCCCTGACCATCGACGCCGCTTGGGACGCCGACAAAACGCCCTTTATTCTGGACACTTTGGATCAATACAATATTAAGGCCACCTTCTTTTTATGCGGGGTATGGGTGAGCACCTACCCGGAGTATGTCAAGGAGATTGCGGAGCGGGGGCACGAGATTGGGAACCACTCCTTGACCCACCCCCACATGAACAAGCTCTCGGCGGCGGAGGTGAAGAAGGAGCTGACGGAGCTGGACGATGTCATCGAGTCTTTGACGGGGAAGCGATGCACCCTCTTCCGCCCGCCCTACGGGGAGTACAACAACACGGTCATCGAGGCCGTGCGGGAGGCGGGGTATGAGGCCGTTCAGTGGAGCCGGGACACGGTGGACTGGAAAAAGGAACGCAGTGCCCAGACCATTTTGGACGGGGTACTGCAAAAGCTCACTGACGGGGACATTATCCTCTGCCACAACAACGGCTACAAGATTGAAACCTACCTGCCCATTCTCATAGAGACCTGCCAGCAAAGGGGGTACACCTTTGTCACCGTGTCGGAACTGCTTTTGGAGGGGGAAACCTCCATTGACAATAACGGCATCCAGCAGGGAAAGTGAAGGGAGGGGGAGAAGAGAGGGGGGCGGCGAAA
>CAZPCH010000212.1:0-3148 GCA_964585055.1 uncultured Christensenella sp.
TGCGGTTCATGCGGCAATCCTTGCAGCGGACGGGCTCGTTTTTGAAACCCTTCTCTGCATAGAAGGCCTGCTCACCGGCGGTAAAGGTAAATTCACGGCCACAGTCTCTGCAAACCAGCGTCTTGTCTTCGAACATTGTATTCTTCCCCTTTGATTCTGAAGTTATCCAAACAGGCTGACCTGGTCTTTGCCCCCACACCCGCCAACTGGAAGGTTCGCTCCTAAGCTCTTTGGCTCCCCACTACTGCTTCTCTCGGCTATATTACCGGTTGGACTTACCTCTAAGCCGCACCATGCTCACGGGCATTTTGCCCGCTTATGTGGATCGTTTCGCCTGCGACTGGCCTCGACTTTCAACCACAGACCCTGTTGGACAATTTCATATTATATGCCTAATTTTAGCCGATTGCAAACATTTTTTTCACGGAATCAAGAGGTTTTTTGCTCAAAACGCCCTTCGCTTATTTCACTGCGGTTTCATACTCCGCTCTGGGGCCGCCCACATACTTGGGGCGGGAATAGGCCAGCACCAGATTCCCCTCTCCGATTCTGCGCAAAGAGGCGTGGACGGGCACGGCCACGGGGCGAAGGTGCATGCCGATGAGGGTGTCCCCGATGTCCATGCCCAAGGTCGCCTTATGAGAAAGCCCCTCCACCATGACGGGATTTTCAAGGCGGCGGTAATACTCCGTAATGCAGGCGCCTCCTGCATGGGCATGGGGCTTGACCCACACAGGCTCAAAGCCCAGACGGGCGGCCTCCTCCGCCTCCATGCAAAGACAGCGGTTGATATGCTCGCACCCCTGCACGGCCAGAACCAGCCCCGCTTTTTGCACCTTGGGCAGAAGACCGTTTAAAATGGCCTTGGCCGCCTCCTCGCTGGAGCCGGAGCCGATGCGCTTGCCTACGGCCTCGCTGGTGGAACAGCCCAGCACCATCAGCGCCCCCGGGGCGGGGCGGGCGGCGGCCAGCAGAATGTCCATAGCCTCGGCGGCCTGGGCGGTAATACGTTCAAAACCCATGGAAGTTGTCCTCGTTCCTGTAAATTTCTTTTTCCATTATACCATGGCTGTGGTATACTGCCAATATGGATATTGGAACCCCTCTTTTACAATGGTACGACGCCAACCGACGGGACTTGCCCTGGCGGCACACCCGTGACCCCTACCGCATTTGGGTATCGGAGATTATGCTCCAGCAAACCCGGGCGGCGGCGGTGATTCCCTTCTACCAACGCTTTTTTGAGACCCTGCCTACGGTGGAGTCTCTGGCCGCCTGCCCTCAGGAAACCCTCTTAAAGCTGTGGGAGGGGCTTGGGTACTATTCCCGGGCCAAAAATCTCCAGAAGGCCGCCGTCGTGCTGACGGAAACCTACCAAGGCCGCTTCCCCCAAAGAGCGGAAGAGCTTCAAAAGCTCCCGGGCATCGGCCCCTACACGGCGGGCGCCATTGCCTCCATTGCCTTTAATGCCCCGGAGCCTGCGGTGGACGGCAACGTACTGCGGATTCTCGCCCGCCTGAAAGACGATGAGCGGGATGTCCTGCAGCCCTCCGTGCAGAAGGACTTTCGGGGGTATCTTAAGGGGCAGATGGGCCATAGGCCGGGGGATTTGAACCAGAGCTTTATGGATCTGGGGTCGCTGGTGTGTCTGCCGGAGTCGCCCAAGTGCGAAAGCTGTCCCCTCCAAGACCTGTGCCTGTCCAAAAAAAGAGGCACCCAGAGCCTGCGCCCTGTGCGCACGAAAAAAAAGCCCCGCCGCAGGGAGGCTTTGACCGTGTTTGTACTGCAGGATGAGCAGGGGCTGTGGGTGCGCCGCCGCCCGGAGGAGGGGCTTCTCGGAGGGCTTTACGAACTGCCCAACGTGCCCGGCACCCTGTCTGCAGAGGAAGCGGGACAGCAGCTTACCCGCTGGGGGCTCAGGCTCACGGGGGACGTGCTGTTTTACACCCGCAAGCATATCTTCACCCACGTGGAGTGGCACATGCAGGTGTGCGTCTGCGCCGCCGCAGGGGAAATGCCCCAAGGCTATGTGCGCTACACGGGGAAAGAGCCTCTGCCCACGGCCTTTTTAAAGTGTCTGCCGGAGCCTTCCCCATTATAGGGAATGGCAGTAAGCGGCGTAGGGATATTGAGGCCCCAGCGTCTGCACCGCCTGACGGGCGGCCTCCTCCCCTTCAAACAAACCGAACACCGCCGACCCGCTGCCTGTCATGGAGGCGGCCACTGCTCCTAAACTTAGGAGCTTTTCTTTTATCTCCCCCACGGCGGGCACCGGCTCCATGGCGGGGGCTTCCAAAGCGTTCTGCAAAAGGGGGGCGGCCTCCCTGAGACGCCCGCTGCACAAAAGGGCCATAGCCCGCCCCGTGTCCACTCTGGGTCTGGGCATAGGCAGGCGGGAGAACAGGGCTTTGGTGGAGACCCCCTCCTCAGGCTTGATGACGGCAAAGTGCAGCGTCGGGCAGACCACGGGGGTGAGGATTTCCCCAATCCCCTCACAGCGGCACATACCCCCGTGAAGGCAGAAGGGCACGTCCGCCCCTACGGACAAGGCCAGGCGGTACAATTCCCCATCGTCCAGAAGGCGGTGCTGTTTTTGCAGGGCACGGAGAACGGCGGCGGCGTCTGCAGACCCTCCGCCCATGCCCGCTTGGGCAGGAAGCCGCTTTTTACAGCGGATCAGCGCCCCCCGCCCCGTCAGCTTCTTATACCCTGCGGCGGCCTTGTACATGGTGTTCTCCAAGGGCAGATGCATGCCCTCGCACAGCACCTCCACCTGGCGGGAGGGCTCCACGGTGATATCGTCCCACAGGCTGACGGTGGTCATGAGGGTGTCCAAGGCGTGGTAGCCGTCCTGACGGCGGAACAGCACGCCCAGAGTCAAATTCAGTTTTCCGTAGGCTTTTTCCTGTATCATGGCTTCAGTATAGCGGAAAACGAAGAAAATGCAAAGGGCAAAAGGAAAAAAAGCCGAACATAGGAAAGTACTTCCGCCCTTTCCCCGCCAATGCCATTCACTTAAGAACCAAAGTGAGGTTTGACTGAGGGGTTGACTTATACCACGCAGAAAACGCTTGGCAGAAAACTTAACGAGTCTATCCCGCCATCAAGTCTACCTCTCAGTCTTGTTCCTTCCGCTATCGCTTCAGTC
>CAZPCH010000213.1:0-3135 GCA_964585055.1 uncultured Christensenella sp.
ACAAGAGAAGCAAGCAAAGTCGTATTCATAAGGGTATTATAGGGATAGGCCTCGGCGGTTGTCAACCGCACGGCCGCTCCCAGCTCTTTCCTCCCGTTGCTTATTTTTTGGGATGGGTGGAAAAATACTCATTCCACTCCGTCATCTCCCCGTCCCCGGTGACAAGAAAGGCCGCCTTGGCATACTCCGCCAGAAAATGATCGGAATAGGCATCGCTGTAGAAGTTGTCTATGTCTTCCAGCCTGTATTTTTCCCCAAAAACCGTCACCTTATGGGGGCCGATGGCGAACTGACCGTGAATCTTTCCGGTCTTTTTATCCATGTCCGTAGCGGAAAGCTCCGTAAGCTCCAGCCGCTTTAGAATGGGCAGCATCAAAAAGGCGGGGGTTCCCGTGGCGATGATATCATCGGGACGCTTCGCTTTTAGATACCAGGACATCATGTACTTCTCGTTTTCGTCCCAGTACGCTTCCAGCAGACTATCTATATCGTCTATCTTCTTTAAAAACCGGTACTGCATCTCCCTGCAGGGGGTGCGGGGAATCAGCTTCCACTGATACAGCTTTTCCAGCACATGGTACTTTACCTTGTCAAAGAAAAAGCCGGGCTTTTTAAACACATAGGCAAAGAATCGCTCCTCCGTGTCCCCCACGAAGACGGTTTTGTCAAAATCGTATACGTTCATGCTTCACTCCTTCAGCGGTCCAAAGGACGCTTCCCTAATATCCGTGGCAGGCAAAACCCAGGCGCCGTATACATGCTTATCCAGCACCGCATCGGCCTTGCCCTTTCCCCCTTCTTCAACATGCAAATCGCACTTTTCCATGGTCAGCTTTTCCAAAGCCCCCTTGTCCACCCCCGAAAGAGTGGTTCTGGTGGGACGGCACAGGCGCATGCGCAAAAGGGGCGGCTGTGCAAGCTTGTCCTGCTCCACCGTAATATGGCGCATAGTGAAGTTTTCCAGTCCCTCCTCCATGGCCATAAGGGGTTCCTTCCCCGTGGTGGACCAAATGCGGCAGTCAGAAACCTCCACGTTTTTAACGTGCCCCACGCCCGTATAGTACCGCTCCTCCTCTCGAAATACCACGGGAGTACGGCTTTCGTGGGTGGCGTCCAGATTCAAAAAGAAGTGGCTGACCCCCGCACGGACGTTGCGGATGACCACGTTCTCCACGGTGCTGTCAATGGAGGCAATGCGCACAAAGGTGAAGCAATGGGGAAAATCCGCATCCTCAATGAGGATGTTCCCAATGTTGCCGCAATGGAGGTTCAAGTTCTGCAGACGGGTCATGCAGTTGTCGGCGCTGAAGGCCACCACATCATCGTTGCAGGAGCCGGGCGTCCCCCTTAAACCCCGAATGATTCCGTTGTAGGTGTCTCCTCCCAAATGGATGCCGTCCTGATTGGGGCGCAGGTGGGGAGAATCAAAGAGAACGTTCTCAATGCGGAATCGGTTGGTGTCCAGCAGGGTGATAAAGTAGCACTCCGGATCCCGCAAAAACAGGTTCTCCAGCACCAGATCCTCCACATTGTGAAAATGCATCTGGGTGCCCGTAATGGAGTTGGGATCAAAAAGCTCTCCCCGCCGATTTCCGGGGTTGTTGTAGTCCCAAATGCCGCCCCGCACGGTGATATTCTTGTCCCCCGTCTCCCAGTTTTTGTTGGTGAGCATGAAGTCCTTGGGGCCCTTCATGGCACCGTCTGCCAGCACCAGCATGGCAAGAGGATGCACCTCCAGGCATACATCGGAGCCAATGTATAAGGTGCCGTCCAGCACATAGGTGCCTAAGGGCACCACAATCTTTTCAGCCCCGCTGTCCAAGGCTCTTTGGATGGCAGGTCTGTCGTTGGCTCTTCCGTCCCCAAGAGCGCCGAAGTCCTTTACGTTTACTTCCCGCTTGCAATCGGTCATAGTCTATAGATTCCCTTTGCTTTTATACTTTTTTCGTCCAGCGGTCTTTGAGATACCAGACCGCCGCCTTAGGCTTCCGCTCTCGGGTAAATACGCCCTTTTTGTTGCCCTGCACCCGCTTTACCGCTTCGGCTGTGGCAAAGTCCGCAAAGTTCCATACATGCTCTCCGCAGACATATTCTTTCTCGTCCAGCACCTGACAGTAGGCCGCAATCATCTCCGTCTGAAACTCCTCGGAGAACATAAGCGGCGTGGTATCGTGGAGTCCCGCCACCGCGTCTGCGCCGAATTCCCCCAGCATAATGGGCTTTTGGGGATACCGGGCGTGGTAGCGATCCAGTTCGTCGGACAAAAGGGCCTTGGCGGCAGGAATGTCCCCCTCCTCGCTGTACCAGCCGTAATATCGGTTCAGCATGATGACGTCGCAGAGGGCCGCCACCTCGCAGGTCTCCACCGTAGCTTCGCAATGGGTTACGAAGGTTACGGGGCGGTGCTGGGGATCCAGCTCCCTGGCTAAATCAAACAAAGGCGCAAAGTAATCATGAGCTCCCGCTTCCTCGCTGGCAGGCTCGTTGGCAACGCTCCACATGATCACGCAGGGGTGGTTCTTATCCCGTGCTATCATTTCCTTCATCACCTGACGGTGATGGTCCGCCGTGCGGAGGGTCTGCCATGTGGGAGAGGTTACGTCCACCTTCATACCCGTGGCGGTAAAAGTGGTGTGCATGCCCACCGCAGGCGTCTCATCTATCACCAGAATCCCCATCTCATCGCAAAGACGCATCATCTCGTCGCTGTAGGGATAGTGGCTGGTGCGGAAGGAGTTGCTGCCCATCCACTGCATGAGGGACAAATCCTTCACATTGTAAGCAAGAGAGTAGCCTCTGCCCAGCACGGGAGAATCCTCATGCTTGCCGAAGCCCTTAAGATATACGGGTTTGCCGTTTAAAAGCAGGGCGCAGTCCTTTACTTCCACGGTTCTAAAGCCGAAGCGCTCGTTGTACACGTCCTGCACCCCGTCCTCATTCTCCACCGTAATCTCCAAATCATAGAGAGCAGGGGTTTCAGGGCACCAGCAGATCACCTTTTCCAGCCGTCCGCTTCCCTCTGCACCTTTCCCCGTCCAAAGAACCTGTCCTTCCTTCAGCACCCGAACGGAAACGCTGCCCTTGCCCTCCGTCTGCACCTTGTAGGAAAAAGCGCCCTCCATGTCACCCTGGACT
>CAZPCH010000214.1:0-3113 GCA_964585055.1 uncultured Christensenella sp.
TTCGCTTCCCCCGTGCCTTAGTTCTTGTGGGAGAGGGTGAGCTTGTCGGGGGCTACCCGAATGCCCACCTCTTCACCGTCCTCCATAAAGTCGGGGGTGAAGGCAATCCAGTCGTTCTCCTCGCAGGAAACGGTGATCTCGTAGTGGCTGCCCAGGAACATGCAGGCCTTGACAAAGCCCGTCAAAGAGGCGTCCTGAGGATTGACAATCTCCACGTCCTTGGGGTTAATCTGCACCAAGGCCTGCTCTTTATTCTCATAGTCCTCGGGGATGGGGCAGGCAAAGGCCTTGTCGTCAATCCAAATCTCCCCGTCGTTGGGATATACTTCGCAGTCAAAGATGTTGTTGGAGCGGGTCTTCTTCATAATGTGGATGGCGTCGGGGGGATTTCAATGCCCACCTTGGCGCCTACGGTCGTCTCCTCCGTGGTGTGCACCACCCACTCGTAGCCGCCGCAGTCCACGCACACCTCGTAGTGTACGCCCATGAAGACCACGCTGGTGACGGTGCCCTTGACCATGCCCTTTTCCACGGGGACGATGTCGATGTCCTCAGGCCGCACCACGGCGTCCACCTCCACGTTTTTGCCGAAGCCGGCGTCCACGCACTGGTAGGTGACCCCGTTCATGCGCACCTTGTAGTCCTCCAGCATGATGGAGGCGATGATGTTGCTCTCCCCGATGAAGTCTGCCACGAAGACGTTCTTGGGCTCGTTGTAAATGTCCTTGGGGCGGCCGATCTGCTGGATGACCCCGTCCTTCATGATGACGATGGTGTCGGACATGGTCAACGCCTCCGTCTGGTCGTGGGTGACGTATACGAAGGTAATGCCCAGAGCCTGCTGCATCTTCTTGAGTTCCACCTGCATCTCCTGACGGAGCTTCAGATCCAGAGCCCCCAGAGGCTCGTCCAGAAGCAGGATCTTGGGCTGGTTCACCAGAGCCCGGGCGATGGCCACCCGCTGCTGCTGGCCGCCGGAAAGCTGATCCACGCCCCGCTTGCCGTAGCCCTCCAGATTCACCAGCTTCAGCATATCGTGGACCTTTCCCTCAATGACGTCCTTGGGGGTCTTTTTAATCTTCAGACCGAAGGCGATGTTGTCAAAGACATTGAGGTGGGGGAACAGGGCATACTTCTGGAAAACGGTGTTGATCTCCCGCTTGTAGGGAGGCACCTTGGCAATGTCCGTGCCGTTCATGTAGATGTGGCCGGAGGAAGGCATGATAAACCCGGCAATCAGCCGCAGGGTGGTGGTCTTTCCGCAGCCGGAAGGCCCCAGCAGGGTTAAAAATTCCCCGTCGTTGATGTACAGGTTCACATGCTCCAGGGCAATGTCACCCTCGTAGTTCTTGGAAACGTCTACCAGCTCAATCAGTCTCTTTCCCATTTGCCGCTCCTCATGCAGTCAGTTTCGTTAAGATAGTGTGGAATTTAGAAGGAAGGGGGGGTGCTGACCCACAGCACCTTGCTTTCGCCCTTGCCGCCGTTGATAAGATAGTGGACCCCCGTGGGGTGGAAGTAGAAGGAATCTCCCTTCCTGAGCTTATAGCGGCTGTCCCCGCAGATAAGCTGAACGGAGCCGGAAAGCACATATCCGAACTCCTCCCCCTCGTGGGGATCGTCCTCCGCCGTGCGGCACCCGGGCCCAAGGGTAATTAAAATGGGCTCCAAGGCGTTCTTCTGGGCGTTGGTCACCAGCCACTTAATGGATACCCCCGGGGCGGCATCCTCTTTGACAAACATATCCTCAGCGGCGTACACCACCTTTTCGTCGGCGTGGTCGCTGAAAAATTCGCTGACATTGCTGCCCAGGGCTTCCAGAATGTCCATAAGGGTCGCAATGGAGGGCGAGGTGATATCCCGTTCCAACTGGGATATGAAGCCCTTCGTCAGCTCCGTACGATCCGCCAGCTCCTCCTGGGTTAAACCCAGCCGAAGCCGCATCCGTTTGATCTTGCTTCCGATCTCCATGCAAACAGCCTTTCTAAACTTTTTGTTTACGAATACGCTCCCACAGCGTTTCTAAACTTCAGGTTTACAATTTCTAAACAAGCACATAAATTAAAGCAGAAAAATCACTCCTTGTCAATCCCCTTTTCGACATTCTTTTGCACAATATTTTGCGTCCTTTGCGGAGGGGATTTTTTTCAGGGCGGAAGACGGTTTTTTGAAGGCAGAGGAGGGAAGGGGGCGGCTTTTTTCGGTTGCGGTTTTTCCCTTTCGGCGGTATAATGGCAGCAGAATACAAAAAAGGACGGATTTTGCCTATGACCTACGATTTTTATTCCGTTATCGACCGCAGAGGCAAGGACTCCATTGCCGTTGAGCCCACATTTTTGAACCTGCCTCCCCTTAAAGATGGCTTTGACATCATCCCCATGTGGGTGGCGGATATGAACTTTGCCGTGGTGCCTACGGTGCAGGAGGAGATCATCCGCAGAGCCCAGCACCCCTGCTTCGGCTACTTTTCCCCCAGAGAAGAGTATTTGCAGGCCATCGTGGACTGGCAGACCCGCCGCCACGGCATAAAGGGGCTGGAGAAAAAGCATATCGGCTATGAAAACGGCGTGCTGGGAGGCGTAGTGTCCGCTTTGAACATCCTCTGCTCCCAAGGGGATAAGGTGCTGCTCCATTCCCCCACCTACATCGGCTTTACCTCCGTACTGGAGAACAACGGCTACCATGCCGTCCACAGCCCCCTGGTCAAGGACGAGGAGGGCGTATGGCGCATGGACTTTGAGGATATGGAGCGGCGCATAAAAAAGGAGCGCATCCATGCCATGATTCTCTGCAGTCCCCACAATCCCTGCGGACGGGTGTGGGAGCGCCGGGAGTTGGAAAAGGTCTATGAACTGTGCGAAAAGTACGATATTTATGTGGTGGACGATGAGATTTGGTCGGATTTAATCCGTCCCGACGTAACTTACATCAGCCCCCTGACCCTGGGGGAAGCGGCCCGCAGGCGCACCATGGGCTTCTTTGCCCCCTCCAAGACTTTCAGCCTGGCGGGGCTGGTGGGCTCCTACCACATTGTGTTTAACGACAGGCTTCGGGAGCGGCTGGAGAAGGAGTCCTCCCTGAGCCACTATAACAATATGAACGTGCTGTCCATG
>CAZPCH010000215.1:0-3102 GCA_964585055.1 uncultured Christensenella sp.
AAGCGAATAAAGGGGACGGCGTACCGTCCCCACTTAAACCTGCGCAAAGCGCAGATTTCATCCGACAACGTCGGCTTTCACTACCAAAGCCAAAAAAATCCTCCCTTTTGGGGAGGATTTTTGCTTGGTCTAATTAGTTGCGAACCCGCTGGATGGTGCGCATGGCGGCCTCGTCCACCTTCTCGGCGGTAAAGCCCATGCGGGGGAAGACCTGCTTGTAGGGGCCGGAAGCACCGAAGTGGTCGATGCACACGGTCTCCCCGTCCAAGCCCACATACTTGCCCCAGCCGAAGGAGGAACCGGCCTCCACGGCCACTCTGGCACGGATGGAGTTGGGCAGGACGCTCTGCTTGTATTCCTCGCTCTGCTCCTCGAAAAGCTCGAAGGAGGGCATGGAGACGATGCGGGCGGTGTAGCCCTTGACGGCCAGCATGTCCGCCGCCTTGAACAGCAGCTCCACCTCACTGCCGCTGGCCATGAGGATAACGTCGGGGGTGCCCTTGGGCTCCCGCAGGACGTAAGCGCCCTTGCAGGCGTTCATGCCGCTGCCTTCCAGCTTGGGCAGATTCTGACGGGACAAGGCCATGCAGGTGGGGCCCTTGTGATTGAGGGCGGCGATGTAGCCGGCGGCGCACTCACGGCCGTCCGCAGGACGGAAGACCAGGGTGTTGGGCACGGCACGGAGCATGCTCAGCTGCTCGATGGGCTGGTGGGTGGGGCCGTCTTCGCCTACGCCGATGGAGTCGTGGGTCAGCACATACATAACGGGGAGACCCATGATGGCGGACAGACGCAGGGCGGGCTTTACGTAATCGCTGAACACGAAGAAGGTGCCGCAGAAGACCCGCAGGCCGCCGTAAAGGGCCATGCCGTTGCAGGCGCAGGCCATGGCCAGCTCCCGCACGCCAAAGTGGATGTTCCGTCCCTCATAGCAGTCCGCCCCAAAGAAGGGAAGCCCCTTCAGATCGGTCTTGTTGGAGGGGGCCAGGTCGGCACTGCCGCCGATGAGGTTGGGCATCTTGGCCGCCAGACGGTTCAACACGGTGCCGCCGCTGTTTCTGGAAGCATCGCTGTCGGGGAACTCCCAGTAAGCGGGATCGTTCTCAAAATCGGGGAGAGCATCGCTGTGCTCCCACTTATACTGAGCGGCCAGCTCGGGGTAGGCCTTCTCATAGTCGGCAAAAAGAGCCTTCCACTGGGCCTCAGCCTCACGGCCGGGGTTGCTCAGGGCCTTAAAGTGGTCGTAGAGACCCTCGGGCACGGTGAAGGGAGCGCACTGCCAGTTCAGATTCTCCTTCATGAGCTGTACGTTCTCCTCGCCCAGAGGCTCGCCGTGCACCTTGGGGGAGCCGGCTCTGGGGGTGCCGTAACCGATGACGGTGTGGACGATAATCAAGGTGGGCTGCTGGGTGTGGGCCTTGGCTTCCTCCATGGCGGCGGCCACGGCGGCGGTGTCCTCACCGTCCATAACCTCCAGCACCTGCCAGTCATAGGCCTCAAAGCGCTTGCGGACGTCCTCGGTGTAGGCGATGTCCGTGGAGCCCTCGATGGTGATGCGGTTGCTGTCATAGAAGGCGATGAGCTTGCCCAGCTTCAAGTGGCCTGCCAGGCTGGCGGCCTCGTGGGATACGCCCTCCATCATGCATCCGTCGCCCATGAGCACATAGGTGTAGTTGTCCACAATGGGGAAGTTCTCCCGATTGTATACGGCGGCCTGATGGGCTTCGGCCATAGCCATGCCCACTGCCATGGCAAATCCCTGTCCCAGAGGGCCCGTGGTGGCTTCGGCGCCGGGCACATGACCGTACTCGGGGTGACCGGGGCAGCGGCTGTCAAGCTGACGGAAGTTGGCAATGTCCTCCATGGTGATGCCGTAGCCGTACAGATGCAGCAGGGAGTACAGCAGCATGGAAGCGTGGCCGGAAGAAAGAACGAACCTGTCCCGATTGTCCCACTTGGGATCGTCGGGATTGTGCTTCATGTGCTTGAAGATGGTGTACCCCGTGGGGGCGCTGCCGATGGCCAAGCCGGGATGGCCGGACTTCGCCTTCTGAATGGCTTCTGCGGTGAGAACCCGCATGGCGGTAATAGCTGTTTTTTCCATTTTGTTTCTCCTGATCTATTTTAAGTTTTCGTACATCCTTACTTTTGCCCCTCTGCGTCCTCCTCAAAGCGCTCTGCCAGCACCTTGGTGGTCAGGTACGCCGAAATGGCGTCGATGGCCATCTTGTTGTGACCCCCCCGCATAATGGCCATGTCCGCATCCTTAATGTACTCCTTGATATACTTTTCGTACATGGGCTTGACCGTGGCCAGATACTGCTCGGTGACGGAGTCCAAGGAGCGGCCTCTGGACTTCATGTCCCGGCGGATGCGGCGCAGAAGGCAGATGTCCAGATCCACGTGCATGTACACCTTCAGGCTCATCATCTCGCAGATGCGGGAATCGTAGAACATATGAATCCCCTCCATAATCAGCACCTGAGGCGGCTCAATGACCTCTTGGGTGTCCGCCCGCAGATGGTGGGTGTAGTCGTAGCCCTTTTTGAGGATGGAGTGTCCCTGCTGAAGCTGCTTCAAGTCCTCCAGCAGTTCGTCATAGTTAAAGATGGTGGGCTCATCATAATTCAGGTGGCACCGGTCCTCAAAGGGCAGGTCGGGGAAGCTCTTGTAGTAGCAATCCTGTCCGATGATGGTGCAGGAACAGGTCAGGCTGTCCTGAATGCGCCTGGCCAGGGTGCTTTTTCCGCTGCCGGAAGCCCCGCAGATGCCGACTATAATCATAACACACACCTCTTTCAAAATTTTCCTGTTTATATTGTAACCGTTTTCCGCCGTCTTTGCAAGCACAAAGAGCCTCCTATTTTAAATAGAAGGCCCTTTTCATCGGAAACCTCGAGGGTTTAGCTTGTCTCTCCCTCTGAGCACAGTTCGGCGAATTGGACAACATGACGGAATGAACAGGTTAAAATTTCCGCCATGAGGTCTACCTCTCAGTCTTGCTCCTTCCGCTATCGCTCCAGTCACAATCCAGCTCCCCTTTCAAGGCAATGTCATTAACTTAAGAGCAAAAGTGCGCAAGGAACTTTTCTCTCCCTCAGT
>CAZPCH010000216.1:0-3101 GCA_964585055.1 uncultured Christensenella sp.
ATGCGGCCGCCGCCGTGCACATAGGAGACGCAGTCGCCCTCATAGCGGGTGAAACGGCGCACGCTCAGGTTTTCGCCGATCACCAGCACCTGATCGCGCAGCACATCCGCCATGGTCTTGCCGGCCTGAGGGCCGAAATTATCTTCAGAACGCTGCAGGAGCTCTTCTCTCGTCATTTTGTAACCAAATAAGAATCAACGGAAGCTCCCCGCTGATTCTTATTGAATCCTTTCCTAAATTAGTAGACCAGAATGGTATCTACCGGGTAGTCCTTCAAAGTTTCACGTCCCTTGAGGTCTTCAAGCTCAATGGCAAAGCAGCAGGCCGCTACCGTGCCGCCGGCCTTCTCTACCAGCTTGGCGCAAGCCAGAGCCGTGCCGCCGGTTGCCAGAAGATCGTCGATGATGGCCACCCGCTGACCGGGCTTTACGGCATCAATGTGCATCTGCAGTTCATCGGTGCCATACTCCAGACCGTACTGATAGGAGATGGTCTCATAAGGCAGTTTACCGGGCTTTCTGGCCATAACCAGCCCCGCATGAATGGCATACGCCGTAGCGGCGCCAAAGACGAAGCCCCGTGCCTCGGGCCCGATTACGACGTCGATGTCCTTGTCCTGCAGATAGTCAGCCATATGCCGAATCAGGGCTTCGAAGCCGTCCTTATCGCCGATTACAGGACTAATATCCCGGAACAGAATGCCTTCCTTGGGAAAATCGGGAATGTTGCGTACCATGTCTTTGAGTTCCATAGCGACGTTTTTGCTTTCGCCTAAGCGAAAGCCTCCTTTCTTTATGGGTGCGCCTTGCCGAAAGAGGCCTCGGCAAACGCCCTGTATAGTAAACTTTCGTCAATGCGGCGGCGGGGACAGTTTTCCCTGCACGTCAGTCCCTGCTCCGTAAGCGTAAAAAAGCCGAGTTCCGCAAAAATCAGTGCTGCCGCCTTTTCTTCCTGCGTGCCGAGGGTCAGCATGGGGGCTTTTTCCCAGCCGTTTTTCAACAGCAGATAGAGCTTTCGCAGCCGTTCCTCCGTAAAGGATACGCTTCCCAGACACTCCGCCGCTCTTTTTGCTTCCGGCAAGGACTTTGACATGTTATTATACCGCAATCCTTCCAAAAAGTCACCTACTATTTTAGGGATTTTTTCATCTTTGCCCCAAACACCCGCTCTTTTTAATGCAACGCAGTAAAGCTGACAGCTTTCATAGCCGTTAAAGCGGTTCACCTGCACCTGCACCAGGGCATCGGCTCGGGAAATGTCCCGCCATAAGGCATACTGCTCCCCTTGGCCAAAGGCCACCATGCGAATGCTTTTCTCCTTATCGTACAGGCGGGCGGAGAGATGCTTTCCCTCTTTTCCAAGAAAGCTCACCGACAGCAGCTGTCCTTGGGGAATGCGGAACACGGGGGTCTCGTTGCCCGGGCCGAAGGGCGCCAGCTTTTCAAGCTCCTTGGCCAGTTCCACGGTGCAATCTTCCACTCCCAGCACATCCTCATAGATCGCTCTGGGCGGCGGCGCTCCCTGAGGAAACAGCGTAAAAAACACTTCCTTCAGCCTTGCTTTAAATCTTGGCAAGGCCCCTTCCTCCAAGGTCAATCCTGCCGCTCCTGCATGGCCGCCGTAGCGCAAAAAGCATTCCTTGCAGGCCGTCAGCAAAGCAAAGAGGTCTACCCCCTCTATGCTCCGCCCCGACCCCGTATATCCTTCGGGGGAGCGGCTGAGGAGAATAACAGGCTTTCCCGCTTTCTCCAACAGGCGGGAAGCTACAATGCCCACTACGCCCAAGTTCCAGTCCTCTCCTGCCAGCAATAGCACGGGGCTCTCCCCCTCCTGCTCTAATTGCGGCAGACAAGCGTTGTAAATGCGCTGTTCCTCACTGCGCCGCTCCGTGTTCAGTTTTTCCAGCTCCAGCGCCAAGGCATCGCATTCCTCCCTGCTGTTGCTGAGCAAAAGCCTAAGTGCCGTAGAGGCTTCCCCCATGCGCCCTGCCGCATTGAGCCGAGGGCCGATAACAAAGCCCAGAGTGTACTCCGTCACGGGCTGTTGGATAGCCCCTGCCGCCCGCAAAAGAGCCGCAAAGCCGGGCTGTTCCTTTACCAGCTTCATGCCCCGGTACAAAATACCCCGGTTCTCTCTGGTCACATCCACAATATCCGCCGCCGTTGCCGCCGCCGCCATGGGCAGCAAATCTTCCTGATCCCCGCCCAGTAAAGCCCGCACCAGCAGGTAGGCTACGCCCGCTCCGCAAAGGTCATTGACCCGCTCCCGATAGCCGTCTCTGGAAACGCATACCACGGAAGCGCACTGGGGCAGTTCTCCCTGCAGACGATGGTGATCCGTCACCACCACCTCCATGCCAAGGCTTCTTGCAAAGGCAATCTCCTCAAAGGCGGCAATGCCGTTGTCCACGGTGACAATAAGCTCTACCCCTTTGCTATGGAGGGTTTCCACGGCATTTTTGTTCATGCCGTAGCCCTCCTTATGGCGGGAAGGAATGTACCAGCTTACGTGGGCACCGGCCTTTTGCAAGCCTCGGGTTAAAATGGCCGTAGCGCAAACACCGTCGGCATCATAATCTCCATAGACGCAGATATGCTTTCCCGCCTCCGCATAGGAACGTATGACAGCCACGGCCTTATCCATATCCGTAAGGCCGTAGGGATCAGGCAGGGGGATTTTATCAGGGCACAAAAAGTCTCTGGCTTTTTCGACAGTGTCCATACCCCGACGCAGTAGAGCTCTGGCCATAGGGCGGGAGCAGGGCAATCCTGCCATAAGTGCCCCCTCCTTTTGCGGAGATTCCATGCAGGGACGATTCAGCACAAATTCCATAGTTACTCCAATTAAATGTGTAAGCAATCAAATTATATTCATACGGCGTTTCTTTTTTTGCCCGTTCGCTTGCAGATGTCCTCGATGCTGTAGCCCTCCTCGTACAGTTTCGCTTCCTCCGTGTAAAACTGATTCTCGGTAACCAAAATTCGGCGCACCTTCTGCTCGCTCAGTTCCAGCCGTCTGGAGATTGTTTTTATGCTCTCCCCCTGACTGTACAGGATTAGGACATAGTCGGCAGTCCTGTCCCCCGCTACCTGTTTCGCTTC
>CAZPCH010000217.1:0-3101 GCA_964585055.1 uncultured Christensenella sp.
GATTTGGGAGTCCATACGATCCCAGCTGTTTAAGGGGTTCCGCATTCCCCGAATGGCGGCCATCCAGCCGGAGACCTCAGCGTGCTCAATTCTCAGCATCGTTACACCTCACTGCATAATATACAAAAAGGATACCACATTTCAAAAGCCTGAGCAACAGGAAAAAATGATGCAGGGGAGGAGAATTGTACAAATCGGGATAAAATATGCGGATTTGTCGAAGAAAAAAAGCCCGAACAAAGCTGCTCGGGCGGAATGAAAACGGTATAAGGTTACTTTTCGGCGGCGTCTTCGGCCTTGGGAGCGTTCTTGGCGGCTTCCTCCTCCTCCAGCACCCGATAGGCGACCTTGCCTACCAGCGTCTTGGGGAGATCCGCACGGAACTCAATGTCATAGGGCATGGCGTACTTGGCAATGTGCTTGCGGCAGTAGGCCAGAATGTCTTCCTTGGTGGCATCGTTGGCATCCACGCCGGGCTTCAGCATGACGAAGGCCTTGACCTTCTGCATGCGGTAAGGATCGGGCACACCGATGACACAGCTCATGTGCACCTTCTCGTGGGCATCCAGAATGTTCTCCAACTGGCCGGGATAGATGTTATAGCCGCTGGAGACAATCATGCGCTTGCTGCGGCCGCGGAAGTAGATGAAGCCTTCCTGATCCATAATGCCCAGATCCCCGGTGTATACCCAGGTCAGGCCGTCGGCATGACGGCGGAGGGTATTGGCCGTTTCCTGAGGATGACGGATGTACTCGGACATGACCGTGGGGCCGGCCAGCAGAATTTCGCCCTCTTCGCCGTAGGGAAGCTCTTCCTCGGTGCCGGGACGGACAATCTTGATGTAGGTATCCGGGAAAGGCACGCCGATGCTGCCTTCCTTGGAAAGGTTGGGCGGGGTCAGACAGCAGGCCGTAACGGTCTCCGTAGTGCCGTAGCCCTCACGAACCTGAATGGTAGCCTTGTGGTCATAGAGGAAGGTGTCGAACTTCTTCTTCAGCTCGGGGGACAAAGAGTCGCCGCCGGAGAAGACGCCCTTCAGACAGCTAAGGTCTGCGCCGTTCATGCTGGGCAAGCGAAGGAGGGCTTCATACAGGGTAGGTACGCCGGCAATAAAGTTGCAGCGGTACTTGGTAATCAGTTTGGCATAGCTTTGGGCGGTGAACCGGGGCACCAGAATGCAGCGGCCTCCCTGAGAGAGCATGGTGTGGATGCATACGCCCAGACCAAACCCGTGGAACAGAGGCATGGCGGCCAGCATTTTGTCCCCGGGACGGAACATGGGGTTGGCGGCAATGACCTGCTGCCCGAGGGCGTTAAAGTTCAGGTTGGTCAGCAAGATGCCCTTGGTGGTGCCGGTAGTGCCGCCGGAGTAAAGGATTACGGCGGGGTCTTCGGCTTTGCGCTCTACCCGATAGTTCCAGAAGCAGGCACGTCCCAGACGCATGAAGTCATCCCAGCGGATTACGGGGGCATCCTGAGGAATCTTTTTGATTTTGCGCCCTTCGGTGAGCATGTAGCCCGTGCGCAGGGGCTGGCTCAGCTCGTCGGAAATACTGGCGATGATGATGTTCACCACGGGGGTGTTCTGCCGAATAGCTTCGAACTTGTGGTAGAACTGATCCAAAGTGACGACGGTGACGCTTTCGCTCTCCTGCAGATAGAACTCAATCTCCTTTTCTGCGGAAAGGGGATGAATCATGTTGCAGACGGCGCCGACCATGTTGACGGCGTAGAACATAAAGATGGCCTGAGGGCAGTTGGGCATGGCGATGGTCACCTTGTCGCCGCTGCGGACGCCGATGGTGCGCAGGGAGCGGGCACAGCGATGGATTTCATTCACCATGCGCTTGTAGGTGGTAGAGCGGCCCATAAAGTCAAAGGCAATCTGCTGGGGGTACACGTTGGCGATGCTTTCTACGGCATCAAACATGGATCCCTGAAAATAGTTTAGGTGCATGGGAATACCGCCCATGAAGCTCTGCCAGGGAGTCTTGCAGGGGGTGGCTTCGGCGGGTGCCCAAGGTTTGTTAAGCGGTTGTTCCATAAATCGGTAACACTCCTGTTCTGCTGTCGCAAGATGCAAAAAGTATACGCCTTTTTCACGATTTCGTCAACTTTTTGCCGAAATTCCAAGAAAAAAAGAATGAAAATTTGGATGGCAAGGGACAAACGCAATCCGAAACGGAAAATTTGCTGATTTTTTGTTGCGGAACGGAAAAAATATGATATACTCATATACTATGAAGAAGTATGAAAACCCCACGGCAGAGTCGGATTTCCCCGACCTGTCCCATGATTTTGAAAAGCCGGAAAAGGTTCGTCTTTCTCCGGCGGCCTTGCTGATTCCTCTGGCGCTGATTCTGGTTTTCGGCGGTTTAATCTGGCTGTTCATTCGGGATAAGGGTCAGAGCGGCCAGCTGATCATCAGCGAGGTTGTCACCAGCAACCGGGAGTGCTATGCCCACGAGACTCTGGGCACCCCTGACTTCGTGGAGCTGTACAACGGCACCAACCGCACCATCCGCCTAAACGGATACGGGCTGTCCGACAGCATGAAAAACTGCTATAAGTATACCCTCCCCGACGTGGAAATGGCGCCGGGCACTTACCTGCTGGTGTTTTTTGCCGGCGGCGTAGCAGGAGCGGAGGAAGACCCCTTCTGCACGGGTTTCGGCTTGAGCAAGGACGGGGACACGGTGGTGCTGGTGGACAAAAACTATAACCTTTTGGATTCCGTGGAGGTGCCCCCTCTGCCCGCCGATGTTTCCTATGCCCGAGACGACAGCGGGAACTGGGGCTACTGCCTGACCCCCACTCCGGGGCAGAAAAATACGGGAGACATTCTGGAGAAACTGGAGAGCACCCATTGATGGAGCACGGCATTTCGTGGATGGAGCGCATGTCGCAGAAGCTGGAGTTTGCACCGGCAGAGGCCGCCAAGCTCCCGCCTTTGCAGCTGGCGTATATCGGAGATACGGTGTTTGATTTGTTTGTCCGCACCTATCTTGTGGAAACCTGCCCGGGAAGCGTCCATGCTTTGCATCAGCTTTCCAGCGGCCTTGTGTCGGCGGCAGGACAGGCGGCGGCTTACTTTATCATC
>CAZPCH010000218.1:0-3100 GCA_964585055.1 uncultured Christensenella sp.
TTCCTTCCGCTTCCGCTCCAGTCACAATCCAGCTCCCCTTTCAAGGGGAGCCAAGAGGATTCTAAAGCCTTTGACCTTGCTAAAAACTGAATACGCCGCAAGCCCCCTTTAATAACCCTTGGCTCTCCTTTTAAGGAGAGCTGTCGAACCGAGCGCAGTGAGGTTTGACTGAGAGGTCTTGCGAACCCGCTGTCTCTCATCTCCGACCTCTTGCTTTTGCTTTTAGGCACACAAGCCCCTTTCCACCGCATGGCGCCCCTTGCAGGGCAGGCCGCCCAAGGCGTCTATTTCGAGAGTTTTTTCCTTATGCAAAGGCCTTTCATTGCCAGAGGCGGCGGAATATGGTATACTGATATTTACAGTATTTTGAGGCAGGGGACAATTTTCCCGTTTTTGCCTCCGAAAGGACGTTTTTTATGAGAGTTATCCCCCTGTGCAGCGGTTCCTCGGGAAACGCCACCTACCTTGAAGCAGGGGATCAGCGCATTCTGGTGGACGCAGGGGTCTCCTGCCGCCGCCTGTGCGGACTGCTGGAGCAGGCGGGCAGGGAAGCCAAGCATCTTTCCGCCGTGCTGGTGACCCACGAGCACACGGATCACACCAAGGGGCTGGCGGTGCTGTCCAAGAAGTTCAACATTCCCATCTACGCCAACGCCGACACCTGGGGCGCCCTGTGGCGGCAATGCCCGGGCATCCCGCCCCACAACGCCATGACCTTTGAAAGCGATGAAGATTTTTATCTGGGCAAGGTGTGCATTCATCCCTTCACCACCCCCCACGATGCCGTCCACTCCGTAGGCTTCACCTTCCGCCACGAGGGGAAAAAGGCCTCCGTCTGCACGGACATCGGCCATGTGGACAAGCGCATGCTGGAGCTGCTGGCGGGGAGCGATCTTTTGCTGCTGGAAGCCAACCACGACGTGGACATGCTTATGGCGGGCCCCTATCCCTACTCCCTGAAACAGCGGATTCTCTCCGGCCGTGGGCATCTTTGCAACGAGGACTGCGGCAAGGCCTTGGTGCAGCTGCGGGCCACGGGGGTAAAAAACGTACTGCTGGGGCATCTTTCCGGGGAGAACAACTATCCGCCTCTGGCCATTGCCACGGTGCGGGGGGTGCTGGAGACGGCGGGGATTACGGACGTGTCCGTAGCCCTTTGCCAGCGGGATGTGCCCTCGGGGATTTTTGAGGTGTAAAGCATGCATATTCATCTTTGCTGTGTGGGAAAGCTGAAGGAGCGCTTCTATGAGGAGGGCTGTGGGGAATACAGTAAGCGTCTTAGCCGCTACTGCCGCCTGACCATTACGGAGGCGGCCGACGAGAAGGCCCCCGAGGAGCTGTCCTTAAAGGAGCAGGTGCAGGTAAAGGAGCGGGAAGGCAAGCGGATTTTATCCGCCATCGGCCCCAAGGAGCATGTGATTGCCTTAGCTATCGGCGGGAAAAAGTACACCTCCGAGAAGATGGCTGAGCGCATTGGAGTGCTGGAAAGTCAGGGGAAGGAGGTCTGCTTTGTCATCGGCGGGTCTCTGGGGCTTTCCGAGGAAGTGCTTCGGCGGGCGGACGAGACTTTGTCCCTGAGCGATTTGACGTTGCCCCACCGCCTTGCTCGGCTGGTGCTGTTGGAGCAGTTGTACCGCTGCTTCAAAATTCTCCACCACGAGGCGTATCACAAATAGAATTGTAACAAAACATGGGCATTTTTACCGGTTTCTTTGACAGAACCACCTGCCCCTGCTATACTGAAACCACATACGGCAATTGCCGTTGAAAGGAGAACCTGATGAAACGGATTACAGCCCTGCTGCTGTCCCTGCTGCTGATGCTGGGCAGCCTCACTGCCTGCATTAAGCCTGAAAAGGAAGCGGAAGCGCCTACCCAGGCACCCGTCACGAAGGCGCCTGAAGATACCCCCGCCCCTACGGATACCCCTGCGCCCACGAACACCCCCGAGCCCACCATTCCCCCCTCCCAGCTTTGGGCGGAGTTTGACGATGCTTTCTTCCGTGAGTATCTGTCCGACGACATTACCTCCCTCCACCAGCTGGTGAAGGATCCCGCCGCCTACGGCATCGATGTCTCTTCCGTAGAGATCACCTTGGGCTCCTACAGCAAGGAGAGCAACGACGAGTGGCTCCTCTGGTGCGAGGAGAAGAAGGCCCAGCTTGATGCCATCGACCGCAACGGCTTAACGGAGCAGGAGCAAATGGCCTACGACACCGTAGCCCAGTATCTGGACAGGGAGATTGCAGGCGCCGCCTACTATGGCTACTATGAGCCCTTGAACATGTATGTGGGCATTCAGGTGGATCTGCCGCTGATCTTCTGGATGTATGAGCTGAATACCAAGGAGGATGTGGACACCTATTTGACCCTTCTTGCAGACGTGCCCCGGTTCTATGAAGAACTGCTGGCCTATGAGCAGTACCGCGCTAACGAGCTGGGCATCTTCATGACGGAGACGGCTTTGGACAGCGTGCTGGAAAACCTGCAGGATATTTTGGATGAGGGAGAGGACATCTTCCTTGTGGATACCTTTGAGGAAGCCCTGAAAGGCATTGAGGGGCTAAGCAAGGAGGAGATTTCCGACTACAAGAAGCTGAACAAGTCCCTGCTGACCAACGAGTTCCACAATGCCCATCAGGCCCTCTATGACGGGCTGGAAGCCTTGCGCCCCCTGTGCCGGGAGGCCGTGGGCATAGCCTACTCAGGAAACGAGGCATATTTAAACTACTTTAAGTATCAGGTGACCGGTGTGTGCGCCGATGACGGAGACTTGGAGGAGGTTACGGATCTGCTGTTCTCGGAGCTTCTGCACACCTACATGGAGTACATGGGGGCTTACAGCGAGGACGTGGAAATTCCCAACACCTACTCCGTGGGCTCCATGGAGGAGAACATTGCCTACCTCAAGGAGGTTTTGAATCCCCTCCTGCCCGAAATCGGCGAGGTCAGCGTCCGTTACGAAAACGTACCCGAGGCACTGCAGGATATGTTCTCTCCCGCCGCCTATCTGGTGGCCTCCTACGACAACTGGCAGGACAACGTTATCATCCTGAACCGGCCGGAGGAAGATAACACCCTGCTATTCACCCTGGCTCAC
>CAZPCH010000219.1:0-3098 GCA_964585055.1 uncultured Christensenella sp.
TGTCATACTGGGTCATGGACACGTAGGTCAGAGGGAACCAGCCGTTTTTACGCTGGAAACCGGCAAAATCCTCATACAGAAGGGCTCTGGTAATCTCTCTGGCGCGGTCGGGGCGGAAGTTGAAGAAGATGATGCTGTCGTTGGTCTGAATGGTGGCAACGGGCTTTCCGTTCTCCGTAATGACCGTGGGCAAAACAAACTCGTCGGCATCCCCACGCTCATAGCTCTTTTCCATGGCTTCATGGCCGCTTTCGGCCGTGAGACCTTCCCCATAGACCAAGGCGGCATAGGCCTTCTCTACTCGCTCGAAGCGGTTGTCCCGATCCATGGCATAGTACCGGCCGGATACGGTGGCAATGCGGCCTTCGCCAATTTCCTCCAGCTTCTGTTCAAGCTGACGGATATATCCTTCGCCGCTTCTGGGAGGCGTATCCCGCCCGTCCATGAAGCAATGGAGATAGACCTTTTTAAGCCCCTGCTCCTTAGCCATTTTGACAAGCGCATACAGATGCTCCAGATGGCTGTGTACGCCGCCGTCGGAGCAAAGTCCCATGAGATGGAGAGCGGTGCCCTTTTCCCGGCAGTTCTCCATGGCCTTCAAAAAAGCAGGATTCTCGAAGAAATCTCCGTCCTCAATGGACTTGGTGATACGGGTGAGTTCCTGATACACAATGCGCCCTGCGCCAATGTTCAGGTGTCCCACCTCGCTGTTCCCCATCTGCCCGGCGGGCAGTCCCACATCAAGGCCGCTGGCCTGAATGAGGGTATGGGGATAGGTTTCCCAAAGCTTTTGGAAGTGAACGGCGCCGTCGGTGCGGATGGCATTATACCGTTCCGCATCCCGATGACCAAAACCGTCCAGAATAATCAGTGCGGTAATCGGTGCGCCCATCAATAGTTTACCACCTGAGAGAAGTCTACGGGCTTAAGGGAGGCGCCGCCGATGAGACCGCCGTCAATCTCGGGCATGCTCATCAAATCATGGGCATTTTTGGGATTCATGGAGCCGCCGTACTGAATGCGAACCTGATCGGCAGTTTCCTGACCGTATACGCCGGCAATGGCGTTGCGAATGACGGCGATGGTGGCGTTGGCATCTTCCTTGGTAGCGGTCTTGCCGGTACCGATGGCCCAGATGGGTTCATAGGCGATGACGACCTTCACGGCATCTTCTGCAGAGATGTCCTTGAAAGCGGCTACGGTCTGACCGGAAACCCAGCTTTCGGTAACGCCGGCTTCTCTCTGCTCCAGGGTTTCACCTACGCAGACGATGGGCGTGATGCCGTGAGCCAAAGCGGCCTTGGTGCGCTTGTTTACGCCTTCGTCCGTTTCGCCAAAGTAAGTACGGCGCTCGCTGTGGCCGATAATGGCATACTCAACGCCCAGAGCCAGCAGCATCTTGGGGGAAATTTCGCCGGTGTAAGCACCCTTCTCTTCCCAATGGATATTCTGGCAACCCAGATGAATGTTGGTTCCCTTTACCAGCTCGCCGACGGCAGGCAGATCCACGTAGGGAGGGCATACGACCACGTCGCAAGCGGCATCCTTTACCAAAGGAATCAGAGCGGTAACCAGTTCCCGAGCTTCGTCGGGGGTCATATTCATTTTCCAGTTTCCGGCAATAATAGGCTTTCTCATAATCTTTCTCCTTGCTTTAAAATACATGCTGCCCGCTCTCGGCCAAAAGCCGAAAGCGGGACGCAGACGGTATATCTTACTTGTCGTTCAAAACGGCCACACCGGGAAGGACTTTGCCCTCCAGGAACTCCAGAGAAGCGCCGCCGCCGGTGGAAATATGGGTCATCTTGGAGGCGTAGCCCAGCTTCTTTACGGCAGAAGCGGAATCGCCGCCGCCGATGATGGTGGTGCCGTCGCACTGTGCGCAGGCTTCTGCAATGGCAGCCGTGCCCTTAGCAAAGTTGGGGAACTCAAATACGCCCATGGGGCCGTTCCAGATAACTGTCTTGGCATTTTTGATGACTTCGGCATACTTTTCGCGAGTCTGCTCACCGATATCCATGCCCATCCAGCCGGCAGGAATGGCGCTGGCGGGAACGGTCTTATATTCGGCATTGGCATCAAACTTGTCGGCTACTACGGTATCCACGGGGAGCAGAAGCTGAACACCCCGCTCTTTGGCTTCCGCCATAAGCTCCTTGGCCAGCTCGATGCTGTTGGCATCCAGCAGAGAATCGCCGATTTCATAGCCCATAGCCTTGAAGAAGGTGTAGGCCATGCCGCCGCCGATAATCAAAGAATCGCACTTTGCCAGCAGGTTCTTGATGACGCCGATCTTGTCGGCAACCTTTGCGCCGCCCAGAATGGCCACGAAGGGACGTACGGGATTCTCCAGAGCCTCGCCCATGATGCCCAACTCTTTACCGATGAGGTAGCCGGCTACGGCAGGGATATAGTCCGCAACGCCTGCAGTGGAAGCGTGAGCACGGTGTACGGTGCCGAAAGCATCGGACACAAAGATGTCAGCCAGCTCAGCCAGCTTTTTGGCGAACTCGGCATCGTTTGCTTCCTCTTCCTTCTGGAAGCGGGTGTTCTCCAGCAATACGATTTCTCCGTCCTTCATGTCTGCAATGCAGGCACGGGCGCTGTCGCCGACGGTATCGGAAGCAAACTGCACCCGAACACCGGGAAGCAGCTCACCAAGGCGCTCTGCAACGGGCTTCAGGGAATACTTCATATCCACCTTCCCTTTGGGACGTCCGAGATGGGAGCAGAGAATTACCTTTGCATTGTGGGAGAGAAGATACTTTACGGTGGGCAGAGCCGCCACGATACGCTTATCGTCGGAAACTTTTCCATCCTCGGTAAGAGGCACGTTAAAGTCTACTCGGCAGAGAACTTTTTTGCCGTTCACCTGGATATCTTCGATTGTTTTCTTAGCCATTATCAATTCCTCCTGATATATAATAGTAGCCTTGATTCAGGGTACAAACTAAATTTCGTAGGTACATCCTTCCTGCACAACGCAGGCGTTGTCTATACCGGTTTTCCGCAGAAGCTCCTGCTCGTCACAGCCGCCGCCCCATATGTGGGTACACAGCAATTTTTTGCAGCCGCTTCTTTGCGCCAGCAAGCCGGCT
>CAZPCH010000220.1:0-3078 GCA_964585055.1 uncultured Christensenella sp.
GTATGGAGGGGTTGCAAAGCTGGAAGGTGCCCTCGATGCGCTTTCCATTGCGGGTGATGACCAGCACGTTCTCCGCCTCGGCGTTGTTGGCGTTCATGCCGCCCAAAGGAGTGACCCGCAGGCGGCCGTTGCCCTTGATTTCCGCCACCATGGCCCCCAGGGTGTCCCCGTGGGCTTCCAGCATAAGGGCGTCCTGGGCATCCTCGCCCCCAAGGTCAATGAGCACGCCTCCCTTTTGGGTGATGACGGCCTTGTAGCCCAGTTCCGAAAAGGCCTTGTGTACATAGTCGGCGGCCTCTTTGGTATACCCGGAGGGGCTGGGGATTGCCAGCAGCTCCAGGGTCTTCTCTACGGCAAAGTCCGTATATTTCTTGTCCATAACCATCCTCCTTATTAATTGTGTGATTGTATGATGATTTTGTTCACGGAAGGGGTCTCTCCTCCTTCCTTCAAAACAGCGCTTACGCCCCTTTCAGACCCCGATACAGGGTCAAAAACTCCTCCGGGGTCAGCTTCTCCCCTCTGACGGCGGGGTCAAGCCCCATGCGGTTCATTATATCTTGAGCCTGGGGGTATGCGCTCAGATTGTTATACAAGGTCTTCCGCCGCATATGCAGGCACAGAGCCACAAACTTCAGCAGTTCCGCCGGGGATTCCTTGGGGCAAACCTCCCTTTTCACCAGCCGTACCAGTGCGCTTTTCACCGTAGGCGGGGGCATATAGGCCCCTTCGGGAATCTCCCCCAGCAGACGGCTTTCATAGAAGAGCGCAGACACCGCCGCCACGGGGCCGTAGTTCTTTGCCCCGGGACGGGTGAAAAACCGCTCCGCCGCCTCCTTTTGCACCATGAGCACCATCTCCTCGGGGCACATGGACAAAAGCATCTCCACAATGGGGGCGGTGATGCAGTAGGGCAGGTTTCCGACGACGGCATAGGATTCGGGCAAAAAGCCGTAGTCCGTCTTCAGGCAGTCCCCCTCTATAATCGTGAGAGCTTCCCGCTCCCCCAAGGCTTCCTTTAAAAGAGCGGCCATGGAGGGATCCTTTTCCACGGCGTACACCCGTGCCCCCCGCTCCAAAAGCACCTCCGTCATGGCGCCAAGCCCCGGGCCGATTTCCAGCACCGTGCGGTTCTCCAAGGGAACGGGAGCAAGGAGGGATACAAGCCGCTCTCCGTCAATAAAAAAGTTCTGCCCCAGATTTTTGTTGGGACGCAGGCCCGCTTTTTCCAAAGCGGAGCGCACATAGGCAGGGGATGCAATCATAGGCGCTTCTGCCTCAATCCCTGCGGCGGCCCCGTCCGTTGACCAAAATGGCCAGACGCAGAACGGAGAGGAAGCTGGACACCGCCGCCCACACATAGGTCATGGCGGCCGCCTTCAGCACCTTTTTGGCAGCGGGCTCATTTTCACGGGACACATAGCCACCCTCCTGCAGAAGATCCAGCCCCCGCTTGCTGGCGTTGAGCTCCACGGGCAGGGTGATAAGCTGGAAGAGGAACATGGCGCAGTACAGCCCCAAGCCGATGGAAGCCAGGGTGTGGGAGCTGATGGCCATGCCGATAATGGCGATGTAGGGGCCTGCGGAGGAGCCGATGCGGGCCACGGGCAAAAGGTTGTTGCGGAAGGTCATAAGGGAGTAGCCCTCCTCATACTGGAGGACGTGACCCACCTCATGGGCGGCAATGGCCAGAGCGGCCACGGAGGCGGAGCCGTGAACGTCCGTAGACAATCCTACCTCCTTTTTGGCGGGATTAAAGTGGTCGGTAAGGGAGCCGGAGACCCGGGTTACGCTGATCTGGCAGTTGTGGGCGGCAAGCATCTCCCTCGCGGCGGCGGAAGCGGTAAGCCCCCGCTGGCCGGGGAGGCCGTTGTAGCGGGTGAAGGTGCGCTGCACCTGCCCCGAGGCAATAAGGCTGATAAAGAAGACGGCAATCAGCCCCAGCATGACGGCGTCATAGCTCACGTAGAGACCGAAAATGTACATAGCATGCTCCATTCTTTGGTTGATTGTGTTCAGTATAGCACGATTTCTTCATAAATGCTATTGCACCCGGGCAGAATTGTGGTATACTGTTTTGAAAAGTTTGTGAAATTGCAGCATCCAAACTGCGTAAAGGAGAAATCATATGCTGACACTGCGTGAGATTCAACGAGTCCCCGAAAACCACGTGGGCCCCATTACCGTAGGCGGCTGGGCCAAAACCATCCGCACGGGCAAGGCCTTCGGCTTTATAGAACTGAACGACGGCACCTGCTTTAAATCCGTGCAGGTGGTCTTCCCCAACGATGAGCGGAATATGGGCAAGGATCTGTCCACCGGCTGCTCCCTGTTCGTCACCGGCCAGCTGGTGCTCACCCCCGGCGCCCAGCAGCCCTTTGAGATTCATGCCGAGAGCATCACTCTGGAGGGCGCCTGCCCCCCTGACTTCCCCATGCAGAAGAAGCGGCACACTTTGGAGTACCTTCGTACCCAGCAGACCCTTCGCCCCCGCACCAACACCTTCCTGGCCGTGTTCCGGGTGCGCAACGTGGTCTCCGCCGCCATCCACGAGTTCTTCCAGCAGCGGGGCTTCCTCTATGTCCACACCCCCATTCTCACCAATGCGGACTGTGAAGGCAGAGGGGAAATGTTCCAGGTGACCACTCTGGATATGGAGAACGTGCCCAAGAACGAAGAGGGCAAGGTGGATTATTCCGGCGACTTTTTCAGAAAGCCCGTACACCTTGCAGGCACCGGCCAAATGTACGGCGAGGCCTTTGCCCTTGCCTTTAGGGATATCTACACCTTCGGCCCCACCTTCCGCGCAGAGTACAGCTTTACCCCCCGTCATGCGGCGGAGTTCTGGATGATTGAGCCGGAAATGGCCTTCTGCGATCTGCAGGGGGACATGGAGGTGGCGGAAGCCATGGTCAAGTACATCATCCGTGCGGTGCTGGAACGCTGCCCCGATGAAATGGCCTTCTTTAACAAGTTTGTGGACAAGGGGCTTTTGGAGCGGCTGGACAACGTGGTCAGCAATGACTTCGGCCGCATCAGCTATACCGAGGCCGTGGAAATCCTCAAGAACTGCGGAGA
>CAZPCH010000221.1:0-3074 GCA_964585055.1 uncultured Christensenella sp.
GGCTTACCCCGCATGGCTCCCCTTAATGTTTAAGGGGAGCTGTCTGAGCGATAGCGAGGACTGAGGGGATAAGCAGATAATAGGGATGCACGGCATCCCCACCTAAACCTGTCCGAAGGACAGATTTCATCCGACAAAGTCGGATTTCATCGCCGATAGGCGATTTCATCCGCTAAAAGCGGATTTCATCCACGCCCGGCGTGGATTTCACATGGCTTCGCCATATTTCACTTGCGCAAAGCGCAAATTTCACTGCGCAGCAATTCGCTTGCAGTGAAGACGAATTGCTGCGCAATTCCCTCTTGCACCATTTGCACCGGGGGCATATACTATAAAGTAAAGAAAGACTGTGAGGAGAAGGAACATGAAGACCATCGTATTTACCGGCGGCGGCACGGCGGGGCACGTCACCCCCAACATGGCGCTGATGGATTGCCTCCCGGCGGAAGAATGGGAGATTCACTACATCGGCACCGAGGAGGGCATTGAAAAGCAGCTTATGGCCGACCGCCCCCGGGTGCACTACCACGCCGTAGCCTGGGGCAAACTGCGCCGCTATTTTTCCTGGAAGAATTTTACCGACCCCTTCCGTGTGATTCAGGGCTATTTTCAGTCCCGCCGCATCCTAAAGGGGATTCACCCCGACGTGCTGTTCAGCAAGGGGGGCTATGTCAGCGTCCCCGTCACCGCGGCAGCTAAGGGGCTCTGCCCCGTTATCTGCCACGAAAGCGACTACACCCCGGGCTTGGCCAACAAGATTACCGCCCGCTTTGCGGATAAAATCTGCCTGACCTTTGAGGACACCCTCTCTGCCGTGCCGGCGGGGAAGGGGGTCTGCACGGGCACCCCCGTGCGGGAAAGCCTTCTGCAGGGGAACCGGGAGAAGGGGCTGGCCTTCGCGGGGCTTACGGGGGAGAAGCCCGTACTGCTGGTCATGGGCGGCAGTTCCGGGGCTTTGGCTCTCAACGAGGGGCTGTGGGCGGCTCTGCCGTCTCTTTTGAAGACCTTCGACATCATCCACCTGTGCGGCAAGGGGAAATTGAACCCCGACTACAGCCAAAAGGGCTATGTCCAGTATGAGTACATCTCCGACGAGCTCCCCGACCTCTTTGCGGCGGCGGATCTTCTTTTGTCCCGGGCGGGGGCCAATGCGGTCTTTGAGTTTTTGGCCCTGAAAAAGCCCGCTTTGCTGGTGCCCCTTCCCTTAAGCGCCAGCCGAGGGGATCAGATTCTCAACGCCCGCTATTTTGAAAAGCACGGCTTTGCCAAGGAACTGCCTCAGGAGGAACTGACGGCGGAGCGGCTGACGGCGGAGCTGACGGCCATGTATGAAAACCGGCAGGGGTATATCCAGGCCATGGAAGCCTACCCCAACGCCAACGGCACGGACAAGGTGCTGAAGCTGATTTTTGAGGCGGTGAAGCAGTGACAGCCAAGGACTATGTACAGGCACTGCAGGGGCAGGAGGCGGCGGAAGCCCTGTCCGCCCTGTGCGTGCTGGCCAAAAGCAAGGAGGGCCGCAAGGAGATAGAGGCGGCGCTGGGGGACCATCTGGTGCTTCGGGGCTGTACCCTGTCCCCCTCCCCCAAGGTGCGCAAGAATGCCTATCGGCTCATGGGCGCACTGGGAAACAAAACCGACGGCGGGTGCTTGAAGCGGGCGCTGGAGAAGGAGGACACCTTCTTTGCCGTGCCCAGCCTGCTGTTGGCTTTGGGCAATCTGGGGGAAGAGGAGGCCATACGCAGCTATGTGCCCCCCGTATCCACGGAGGAGGCCATGGACAAGCATGTGGCGGAGATTGTGCTGGCCCGCCAGAAGGCACTGCAGACCTTTGAAAAGGAGGCCCGCCCCCCCCTGTCCCGTTTGAGCGCCCCCAAAGAAGTGCTGTGCTATGCCCCCGAGGGCTTTGCCTTCTGCCTGCTCAGCGAACTTCGGGGCTTGGGCTTTGAGGTGGAGGAAGCAGGGGCGGCGGTAAAAGTCACCACGGACAGGATGGACTTAATTTACCAAGCCGACTGCCTGACGGAGGCGCTGATTCCCGTTGCCAAGGAGGTGCCCCTTGACCCTCAGGCCGTAGCCCAAGCCGTAAAGGACATGCCCAAGGAGCCCTACCGCATTGAACTGCGGGGGTATGTGCGGGATCGGCGGAAGATGATTCGCCTTTTGAGCCAGAGTCTGGGCGGGGACAATAACCCGGCCGCCTACGACTGGGAACTGCGGGTGGACTGCCATATGGACACCGCAGATTTATACTGGAAGCTGTGCAACGTGGAGGACACCCGTTACCCCTGGCGCAAAAGAGCCATTCCCGCCTCCATGCACCCGGCCTTGGCGGCCTGCGTGTCCCGCTACGCCATGGGGCTGGGGAAGGTGGGCAAGCCTCGGGTGCTGGACCCCTTCTGCGGCAGCGGCTCCCTGCTCTTTGAGCGGGAGAAGTGGAGCCCCTGCAAGGCGCTCATCGGCGTGGATAAGAGCGGAAGCGCCGTGGAGGCCGCAAGGGAGAACGCACGGGCAGGGGAGTCCAAGGCCTCCTTTGTGACCAAGGACATTCTGCGCTTTGAGAGCCGGGAGGGCTTTGATTTGATTCTCACCAACATGCCCTTTGGCAATCGGGTGGGAAGCCACGAGGACAACAAGACCCTGTACCGCCGCTTTGTCAGCCGCCTGCCCTATTTGCTGACGGAAAAGGGAACGGCGGTGCTGTATACCATGGAGTATAAACTGCTGGAGAGCTGTTTGAAGGGGGTCAAGGGGCTTCAGGTGCGGGAGATTCGCCGCACGGAGGCCGGCGGCCTGCTGCCTTGGGTGTTTGTGGTGGACAGGGCGCCTGCGGCGCAGTGAAATCCACGCTATGCGTGGGTGAAATCCGCCTGCGGCGGGTGAAATATTGCTGCGCAATGTGAAATCTGTCCTGCGGACAGGTTTATGTGGGGACGGCTCGCCGTCCCTGTTTTTATATAGAGGCAGAAGCCCCTTGCCTTGCTAAAAGCTGAGTACACCGCAAGCCCCTTCTATACCGCTTGGCTCTCCTTTTAAGGAGAGCTGGCAAACCGAGCGCAGTGAGGTTTGACTGA
>CAZPCH010000222.1:0-623 GCA_964585055.1 uncultured Christensenella sp.
CTTCTTTACACGCATGGCTCCCCTGTGCCTGCGGCAGTGAAATTTGCGCTTTGCGCAAGTGAAATATGGCTGCGCCATATGAAATCCGCCTGCGGCGGGTGAAATCTGCCTTTCGGGCAGGTTGCGGAAGGGATGCGCCGCATCCCTTTTAGCTTCTCATCCCCTTCTTCACCAAGAGGCGGCCTTTGCCGTGCGCAAAATACTTATAACTTAGAGGGAATAAGAAAAATGTTGCAGAGTTGTAATAAAAAGGCCTTGGCCGTTGCGGGAAATGGCCGTTCATGATACAATAGACCACGAAAATTCGCAGAGGAGCATAAAATAAATGAGAAAAAAAGGGATTTCCCTGTTTTTGGGACTGCTGATGCTGCTGGGCGCCTGCCTGTGGGCGCCCCGGGTGCAGGCGGAGGAGGTCACGGATACATGTACCTACGAGGTGCCCGACAAGGGCAACGGCGCCTACCTGGCGGACGATCAGGTGCTCTCCCGTGTGTCCGTAAAGTCGGGAAAGACTTTGGCGGTGAAATTGCCCGAGCTTACCGCCCCCGTGCTGTATGCCGTGTGGTTTGAGCTTCCCGAAGGGTGCACCCTTATTGAAAAGGACGCTTCCGGCAAGGAGATTA
>CAZPCH010000222.1:633-3052 GCA_964585055.1 uncultured Christensenella sp.
GAGCCTGTTCACTATTACGAAAGCTACACCCTGACCCCCGGCTGCGTGCGCGCGGAACTGAAGGCGGGGAAGGAGGGACTGAGTTTGTCCACCCTCCGTGTCTTTGAAGGCAGTGTGCCTGAAGAGTACCCCTGCTATGTGAATGGGGCGGAAGCAACCTCCGATTTACTGCTCATAGCGGGAGAGCCCCACGGGGTGCTGGAGCACTTCGGCGCCCTGCTGCCCTACTATTTTAACGGCCTTCATATGGACACCTCCATTGCCATCGCCCACATCGGCACCAGAAAGGAGCTTCACGAGGTCACTTTGGCTCTTTGGAGCCTTGGCTACACCCGTGCCCCCCTGCTGGGGAACTTTGAGGACGATGACGTAGAGGACTACAAAAACGTTTCCTCCAAGTGGACGGAGCGCAAGGCCAAGGAATTTTTCACCGAGTGTTTGCGCAGAACCAAGGCCCGTGTGGTGGTGACGGAGGATACCGCCTCGCAGGAGCCCCGAGCTAGGTTTACCGGGGAGATGGCGGTGGAAAGCTGGAACCTTAGCGGCCAAAGCAATCAGTTTAAGGAATCGGCGGAGCTTTACGGCACCCACACCCCCGAAAAGGTATACACCTTGGGGGAGGGCAGCACGCTGGTGGACGCTTCCGACGTATATTATGATGACGGGGAGAGCCTGTCCGCCCGCTTGACGGCGGCCTACCGGCAGGAGGCTTCCCGGCAGATGTATCACATTGTGCCCCCTCTGCAGGTAAGCCTGAGTCTCAGGCAAAGCACCGTGGGCAAGGACAATGAGGGGAAGGATATTCTGGAAAACATCCCCGTGGAGACCCTGCGGCAGTATGAAAACCGTCTGGGCGCAAAGGAGACCCCCACCCCCGAGCCAACGGAGGAACCGACCCCCGAGCCCACGGAAGAACCTACTCCCGAGCCTACGGAAACTCCTTCTTCGGAGCCTGCCCAGGCACCCATGGAGGCTCCCAAAGAAAGCACCCCCGTTCCCGCGGCAGACTTTGCGGGCAGCACCAATACCGGCCGCTATATCCTGCTGGGCGTAGGGCTGGCGGCCGTCATGGGGGCTCTGCTGTACTTTATCAAGCGGTTCCGCAACAAAAAACTGCCCGTGGCGGCGCTGTGGATTCTGCCTCTGCTCATCGGCCTGCTCATCGGCGGCCTGTGTATCTACGACACCTTCACTCAGGCGGCTAAGGCGCAGGCGGAAGCGGAGCGGCTGGCGGCTTTAAAGGCGGCCGAGCCTACACAAACCCCCACTCCTGAGCCTACGGAAGAACCTACTCCCGAGCCTACACAAACCCCCACCCCCGAGCCTACACAGGCGCCTACTCCCGAGCCTACCGAAACGCCCGCCCCCGTGGCCGCGGAGGAGAAGGAGCTGACGGAGTTTGACTTGCACTTCCTCAACGACGGACGGACGGAAGTGGTGGAAAAGGACGACGACGAAAACGGCGAGTGGATTTACCGCAGCGACATTCTGGCCGTGGAGATTCAGCGGCGGGAGGGCGTGCGCAACGATCAGCCCGTGGTGTACTTTGTGGCCCACATCTATATGCGGGACTTTGACTCCTTCCAACCCACCTTCCCCTCTGCCAAGAAGACCGGCAAGGAGGAGGGGTCGGCTCAGGACATGGCCAAGCGCTATCGCTCCGTGCTCTGGTTCACCGGGGACAACATCATCCATGCGGAAAAGGAAAAGAAGGGCGTGCTCATCCGCAACGGGAAGATTTACAGCACCAATCGGGCTAAGGACGTGCTGGCCTTCCACAGCGACACGCTGTCTTTGGAGGTACTGCCCAAGAGCGCCTACACCGCCCAGCAGATTCTGGAAAGCGGAATTGAGAACACCTACTCCTTCTTCATCGGCCCCAATCTGGTCAAGGACGGACAGATTCACAAGGATGCTTCCACCGTGACCATGAAGAACCCCCGCTGCGGCATCGGCCAGATTGCCCCCGGGCACTTTGTGGCCATCGCCGTGGACGGACGGCAGGACGAATACAGCCGGGGAATGAATCTGGTGCAGTTTGCGGAGCTGTTTGTGGAGGAGGGCTGCACCATGGCCTATAATCTGGACGGCGGCGTGTCCACCTGCATGATTTTCATGGGCAAGATGCTCAATAAGGTGGCCAACAACGACAAGAAGGGCTCCGAGGCCTCCTGGCTGCGCCTCATGCCCGACGGCCTGTCCTTCGGCTACACCAACCTCCCCGGGTATTACGAGGACTGATTCCGATAAAACAGCATTTAGACCGGCTTCTTGCAAGGGGAGCCGGTTTCTTTTTCGACCTGAAGCCTCTCACCTTGCTAAAAACTGAATACGCCGCAAGCCCCTTACACCGCATGGCTCCCCTGTGCCTGCGGCAGTGAAATCCGTCTTCGACGGGTGAAATCGCCTGCGGCGGTGA
>CAZPCH010000223.1:0-3052 GCA_964585055.1 uncultured Christensenella sp.
TGGATTTCACATTGCGAAGCAATATTTCACATGGCAAAGCCATATTTCACTTGCGAAAAGCGCAAATTTCACTCTTCTACAGCGGCTTCTTAGCGGGCGTTCCCGGGCGGCGGGGGTAAGTTTTCGGCGTGGGGGCGGTCTTTTTGGCCAGCACCAGGCACCGTTCCCCGATTTCCGACGGCAAAGGCGCCGTTTCCAGCTTCACATGAAGCAAAAAGGCGGCGCTCTTGGCGGCGGCTACCTCCTCCTCCGCCTTGCCCTTATAGGCAATGGCCGTGCCCCCCACCTTTACAAAAGGAGTGGTCAGCTCCAAAAGAACGGGGAGGTTGGCTACGGCCCTCGAAAGGGCAAAATCGTACTGTTCCCGATAGAGTTTGTTCTGCCCCAGCTCCTCCGCCCGACCGTGGACGATGTCCGCCTTCAGCCCCAGTTCCTTTAATAGCCCTTCCAAAAAATTCAGCCGCTTTTGGAGGCTGTCCGCCAGAGTCATCTGCAAAGTTGGGCGGGCAATGAGCAAGGGCACCCCGGGGAAGCCTGCCCCCGTGCCCACGTCGATACACCGGCTGGTTTCCCCCAAATAGGCAAGGGCCCCCAGGGAGTCCGCAAAGTGCTTCTCCACCACCTCTTTTTCCTCGGTGATGGCGGTCAAGTTCATGACCTTGTTGGTCTCTATGAGCCTGTGATAATAGGTTTCAAAGCGCTCATAGGCCGCTTCGTCCAAATTGGGCAGCTTTTCCCTTAAAAACTCTCTGTTCATTCCCTCTCTCCCTTTCTGGGGAAGCCCCGCTTTCCCGCAATGAGCAATACCCCCACGTCCGCAGGGGACACACCCGAAATGCGGCTGGCCTGTCCTATGGTAGCGGGGCGGCGGGCAGACAGCTTCTGCCGTGCTTCCAGCCTTAGTCCCTCTATGGCCTCATAGTCCGCATCGTCGGGGAGCACCTCATTCTCCAAGGCCAGCATGCGCTCCACCTGCTGTTCCTGCTTTTCTATATACCCTGCGTAGCGGGTGAGCACGTCCAGCTGCTCCGCCGTCTCCCTGTCCACTTCCTCCAAAATCCCCTCTTCCCCGCCGTAAAGACGCAGAAGGGCCGTGTAGGTCACGTTGGGACGCTTCAAAAGCTCTACCAGTTTGACCCCCGTCTTCACGGGATTTTCGCCGATGGAGGTGAGGTACGCCTGCAGCTTCTCCTCGGGGGGCACGGTTTTGTTCAGCCGCTCCATGGCGGCGGCCACCTTCTCCTGCTTGTGCATGAGGGCATCGTAGCGGGCGTTTGAGATGAGCCCCGTCCGCCGCGCCTTTTCCGTCAGCCGCATGTCCGCATTGTCCTGGCGAAGCAGCAGGCGGTATTCACAGCGGCTGGTCATCATTCTGTAGGGCTCATTGGTGCCCTTGGTGACCAAATCGTCGGCCAGCACGCCGATATACGCTTCGTTCCGCCCCAGAATAAAGGGTTCCTCCCCCTTTATATATAAGCCTGCGTTGATGCCTGCATACAGCCCCTGGGCGGCGGCCTCCTCATAGCCGGAGGTGCCGTTGACCTGCCCGGCGCAGAAAAGCCCCTCGATGTTCTTGACCATAAGGGCGCTGTTTAAACACAATGGGTCGATGCAGTCATACTCAATGGCGTAGCCGTAGCGGAGGATCTTGCAGTCCTCCAAGCCCGGGATGGTGCGCAGCATCCTTTCCTGCACATCGGCGGGAAGGCTGGTGGACATGCCCTGCACATACATCTCCTTGGTGCTTCTCCCCTCAGGCTCCACGAAAATCTGGTGCCGATCCTTGTCGGCAAAGCGCACCACCTTGTCCTCAATGGAGGGGCAGTAGCGGGTGCCCGTGGCGTGGATGCGGCCTGAGTACATGGGGGAGCGGCTCAGGTTATTTAGGATGATGTCGTGGGTGTTTTTGTTGGTATAGGTTAAATAGCAGGGGGTCTGCTTTACCTGCAGTTCCCCGTGCAAGAAGGAAAAGGCCGGAGTGGGCACGTCTCCCTCCTGCACCGCCATGCGCTCATAGTGGAGGCTGTCCCCGTGGACGCGGGCAGGGGTGCCCGTCTTAAACCGCTGGAGGGGAATCCCCAGCCGCCCCATGGCGTCGGACAGAGTCTCGCTTCTCAGCATGCCGCTGGGGCCGCTCTCCCGGTAAAAATCTCCGATAAGGATGCGGGACTTCATATACACGCCCGTGGACAGCACCGCCGCCTTGCACCGATAGCGAAAGCCCTCCGCCGTGACGATGGCAGAAAGCCGCCCGTTCTCCACCTCCAGATCCGAGGCCTCCCCCTGAATGAGGGTCAAGTGTTCCTGCCCCTCCAGAGCGCTCTTCATGCGCTCGTGGTAGCGGCGCTTGTCCATCTGGGCCCGCAGGGAGTGAACGGCGGGGCCCTTGCCCGTGTTCAGCATGCGCATTTGGATGAGGGTATCGTCGGCCGCAAGGCCCATTTCACCCCCCATGGCATCCAGCTCCCGCACCAAATGCCCCTTGCCCGTGCCGCCGATGGCGGGGTTGCAGGGCATCATGCCGATGCTGTCCAGATTCATGGTAAGCAGGGCCGTATCAAGCCCCATACGGCTTAAAGCCAAGGCCGCCTCTATGCCGCCGTGGCCGCCGCCCACTACAATCGCTTCAAATATGCCGCCCTCCATGGGCGCTGCCGCATACACATTTGCCATATAGCCTCTCTTTCGGGAAAAAACCCGTATCGCCTGAATTCACGGAAAAAAGTATATCACAACCTTCTCTTTTGAGCAATCTCCTGTTCCCAAAGAAGGATTTTTTTGTTATACTGATGGTACGAACTACAAGGAACAGAAAGGAACATTTCCAATGAGCCGCATGCTTTTGTTTGAAACCTGCAAAGGGCCTCAGATTGAGGGCTTCTGCATGGTAAAGAGCTGTGCCGTGCGCACGGACAGCAAGGGGGCTTCCTATATGGATATGGTCTTGGCCGACGCAGGAGGAGAATGCGTGGCCAAGCTGTGGAACTACAACATCGGCCTGTACGGCGCCTTTGACCCGGAGGACGTCATCAAGGTGCGGGGTGTCATCAAC
>CAZPCH010000224.1:0-3000 GCA_964585055.1 uncultured Christensenella sp.
AGCGCAGCCTTGCCAAGGCTGAGGTGGCGGGTTCGAGCCCCGTTTCCCGCTCCATTTTTCATAGCAGACGGCACCATGGCCAAGCGGTAAGGCACGGGTCTGCAAAACCTTTATCCCCGGTTCGATTCCGGGTGGTGCCTCCAAAAGAAAAGCACTTCCTTAGTGAAGTGCTTTTTCTTTTTCCCAGACTAAAAAGCGCTCTTTGGCGCAAAAGGAGGCAGTATGTCCGAGTACATTTTGGATTTGCGCAAGGTTGTGGGGCACAGACCCCTGCTGCAGTTGGGCGCCAGCGTCATCGTGGAGGACGCCGATGGGCGGATTCTTCTCCAGCGCCGCCGTGACAACGGCCTGTGGGGGTACTCGGGAGGCTCCGTGGAGCTGTATGAGTCCGTGGAGGACGCCGCCGCCCGGGAGCTTTTGGAGGAGACGGGGCTTACGGCCTTGTCCATGTCCCTCTTTGGGCTTTATTCCGGGGCGGGGATGGCGTATGTGTATCCCAACGGGGATCGGGTTTCCAACGTGGACGCCGTCTTTTTGTGCCGGGAGTATACGGGGAGCCTTCGCCCCCAGCTCAGCGAGGTGCTGGAACTGCAGTGGTTCTCCCGAGAATCCCTGCCCCCTGAAGAGATGCTTACCCCGCCCAACCGTCCCGCTCTTGAAAAATGGCGGCAGGGGAAAAGGGATTGTCTGGACACGGGCTGGAGAAAAAAAGAGTAGCCAAGGGCGCAAAAAGCTTTGGGGGGCAAGGGTTCGCTTTGCGAACCCTGCCGTGCCTTTGGCACGGCAGAGAAGGGCTGCGCCCTTCTCTTGCCCCCCGGCCCCAAGCACGGGCGCCCCTTCGGCCAAGCCGGACAGCGGGAAGCCCTTGCCCCCCGGCCCCAAGCACGGGAGCATCCTCCCAAAATGTATATTATCCTGCAATGTTTGACTTCCTGCTCCGGCGATGGTACTATAATGGTATCGACCACACAATTTTTTCAGGAGGTATCCCCTTGGAATCTTTTCATGAAAATACGCCCGAAAAACGCCACGATGTCTGGCTGGACGGGGAGCATTTGACCATTGCTCAGGTTGTCGCCGTGGCCCGTGAAGGAGCCCGTGTGCGCCTGTCCCCCATCTGTCACCAAAAGATTCAGCGCTCCCGTGCTTTGGTGGAGAAGATTCTGGCGGAGGACCGCCGGGTCTACGGCATCTCCACGGGGTTCGGCGAATTTTCCAAGATTTCCATCGGCCCGGAGCAGTCCGCCCAGCTTCAGGAGAACCTGATCCTCAGCCACTGCGTAGCCGTGGGGGAGCCCCTCAGCGAGGATGCGGTGCGGGCCATGATGCTCCTTAGAGCCAACGCATTGTGCAAGGGCTTCTCGGGCATCCGTCAGGAGCTCATTGAGTGCCTGCTGGACATGCTTAACGCCGGCGTTACCCCCGTGGTGCCCCAGCAGGGCTCCCTGGGGGCAAGCGGGGATCTGGCGCCTTTGTCTCACATGGCCTTGGTCATGTTGGGGCGGGGAGAGGCCTTCTACAAGGGGGAGCGTCTGCCCGGCAAGGAAGCCATGGAGCGGGCGGGACTGCCCACCTGGCATCTGCTGGCCAAGGAAGGGCTGGCCCTCATCAACGGCACCCAGTGCATGACCGCCGTGGGCACCTTAGCCTGGCACGACTTTATGGAAGGGCTGCTGCTGGCGGACTTGACCGCCTCCATGACCGTGGAAGCCCTCCACGGCTTGACTTCCGCCTTTGACCCCCGCATCCACATGGTGCGCCCCCACGAAGGGCAAATGCAGACCGCCGCCAATTTGCGCCTGCTCCTCCACGACAGCGAGGTTATGGAGCGGAGCCGGGAGCTTCGGGTGCAGGACGCCTACGCCCTGCGGTGCATTCCTCAGGTTCACGGAGCCGTGCGGGACACCCTCCGCTACGCTCAGGGGGTCATTGAAACGGAGCTGAACTCCGTCACCGACAACCCCATCCTCTTCCCCGAGGACGAAAGCGTAATCTCCGGAGGGAACTTCCACGGGGAGCCCATGGCGCTGATCTTTGACTTTTTGGGCATTGCCGCCAGCGAACTGGCCAACATCAGCGAGCGGCGGCTGGAGCGCATGGTGAACCCTGCCCTCTCCAACGGACTGCCCGCCTTCCTGACTCCTCGGGGCGGGGTCAATTCCGGCTACATGATCTGCCAGTATTCCGCCGCCTCTCTGGTGTCCGAAAACAAGATTCACGGCCACCCCGCCAGCGTGGACTCCATCCCCAGCTCCGCCAATCAGGAGGATCATGTGAGCATGGGCACCACCGCCGCCAGAAAGCTGAAGGTGATTGTGAACAACCTGTACTCCGTGCTGGCCTTTGAGCTTATGGCCGCCGTGCAGGGAATTGAATTGCGGGGGGAGCAGGAGGACGTGTCCCCCATCCACAGGGAAATCTTCCGTCTGGTGCGGGAGCAGGTGCCCTTTGTGGAGGAGGATCATGAACTGCGGGAGGACATCGCCGCCATGAACCGACTGGTGCGCAGCGGCCGTCTGCAAGCCGCTCTCCGCCGCATTGTGCCGGATGTAAAGTAAACCCTTGCCTACAAGTGCCTACAAGCTCCATGGGGAGCTTGTAGGAGTGAAATATGGCTTTGCCATGTGAAATATTGCTGCGCAATGTGAAATCTGTCCTGCGGACAGGTTATGGATGGGACGCCCTGCGTCCCTTTTTATTCGCTTATCCCCTCAGTCTTGCTTCGCTTACGCTACGCAATCCAGCTCCCCTTACACAATAAGGGGAGCCTTGCGGTGTAAGCGTCTTGTGTGCCTAAAAACTAAAGGAAATCGTAGGCTCCATCTATAGTCCTTGGCTCCCCTTGAAAGGGGAGCTGGATTGTGACTGGAGCGGAAGCGGAAGGAACAAGACTGAGAGGTAGACTTCATGACGGAATAAACAGATTAAGTTTTCCGCCATGAGTCTTCTGCGTGGTATAAGTCAACCCCTCAGTCAAATCTCACTTTGTTCGATTTGCCA
>CAZPCH010000225.1:0-2994 GCA_964585055.1 uncultured Christensenella sp.
GGGGCGAAGCCCCAAAGAGAACGGCTCCGCCGTTCCGCCGCCCCGCCCCCCTTTTGCATTTTTCCTCCGCATGCTATAATGGAAAAAACAATCATTGGAGGCACACATGAAAGCCATCAACATGCATAGCGACACCCTGATGGGTGCCTTTCGCCTAAGTCCCCGGCTGGATCTATTGCACTGCCCCCGCCTGCAGGTGGATTTTCAGCGCATGCGGCAGGGAGACATGGACGTAAACTTCTTTGCCATCTTCCTTCCCCCTGCGGAACGGCTCCGCCAGCACACCCCGCCCATGGACTATGAGAGCTACATTGCCCTTCTGTACAAGGCCTATACCGACAACATGGAAGCCCACGCCTCTTGGATTCGCCCTGCCTGCACCGCCGCAGACATCGAAAAGAATCGGGCGGAGGGGCTTTTGTCCGCCGTTTTGACCATGGAGGACGGCGCCGCCGTCTACGGGCGCATGGAGAACTTGAAGGGTTTTTACGACATGGGCGTCCGTGCTTTGAGTTTGACCTGGAACTTTGAAAACTGCTTCGGCTTCCCCAACAGCCCCGACCCTGAAAAAATGGCGCTGAGGCTCAAGCCCTTCGGCAAGGAGGCCGTCCTGTATATGCAGGAGCTGGGCATGCTGGTGGACGTGTCCCACCTAAGCGACGGGGGCTTTTATGACGTGGCCGCCTTGTGCAAAAAGCCTTTTGTGGCCACCCACTCCAACTGCCGCGCCCTGTCCCCTCACCCCCGCAACCTGACGGATGACATGCTCCGCCTGCTGGCCGACCGCGGCGGGGTCTCGGGACTGAACTTCTACGGCTGCTTCCTCAACGAAAATCCTCAGGACAGCACCTCCCGCATAGAGGACATCGTCCGCCACGCGAAGCACATGGTCAAGGTGGCAGGGGAAGACGTTGCGGCCATCGGCACGGACTTTGACGGCATGAGCGGGGAGCAGGAGATCATTGACTGCGCCCATATGCCCCTGCTGGAGGATGCCCTTTTAAAGGCCGGCTTCACCTCCCGTCAGGTAGAAAAGCTCTTCTCCGCCAACGTCATGCGGGTGCTGAAGGAAACCCTGTAACCCAAAAAGAATACACAAAAGCCGCAGAATCCTGCGGCTTGTTTTCATGCCTGCTGTTCCCGTCAAAGGGGACATCTTATTTTTCCGTAGTGAAGGTGTACACGCCGCTGACATAGCGGGCGCCGTTTACCCGGCCTACCACGAAGAAGTAGTAGGTGGTGCCGGGATTCAGGGTGATTCCCGCATCCTCCTGCAGGTCCAGCAGCATGACTCGGTCCTTTACACCGCCGTCAATGGTGCCGGTCAAGCTCCAGCCTCTGCAGTCAGGCTCTGTACCCAAAAAGAGCTGTACCTTTTCAAAATGGTAGTTCCCCTCTCCCAAGGCGGAATAGTACAGGGTGGCATTGCTGCGGGTGATGTCGTTGACGCCGCAAAGCATCTGGAGGCTGTTGTCCGTGGAGGAGAAGTTGGCCGCCCCTACGGGCATGCTGAAAGCCGCTCCGCCTGAGGCGCAGAAGTACTGGCGGGGGCTGGTAGAGGCAAAGCCGTAGAAGTACACCACAAACTCGTAGGCGTAGGTCTCGTAGGTGTTGATGCTCAGCCCCATGTCCCGGTAGAGGTTGAAGCTCTCATAGAGCATGCCGTCATAGCAGCTCATGTTTCGGGTGACCTCTTTAAGAAGGGTGCCGTAGCTGTCATAGACCCGGCAGCCCACCCCCAGCACCTCGGTGCGGCGGTTGTTGTCGATGGAGGCGGAGAGAATGCAGGTGTTCTCCCCAAAGTTGGGGTCGTTGAAGTAGAAGTCGAAGGTGGGGATTTTGCTGTCGGCAGGAAGGGTTTCGCCGGGATCCCAGGTGTAATAGAGCAAATCTTGATCATAGATGCCGGCCGTAGCTCCTACCCAAGCGGTGTAATAATCCCTCCACCAGCTGTTCTGCTGGATGACGGTCACTTCGTTCCCGTGCCGCTCCTTGACCAGCGCCACATGGGTGTGGTCGGCGGTGAGGATGATGTCCCCCACCTTGGGGTCATTGGTCAGGCGGAAAGTGCCGCTGTCGGCCTTGGGGCCGGAGGCGGTAAACCATATGTCCAGGCCGAAGACCTGCTTATAGAACCGCCGCACCAAGGCGTTGCAGACATAGTAATCGTCATCGTTGTAGGGGCCGGCGTCCCCTCTGTACTCTGCGTATACGGTCTCGCCGTACAGGGTGATGGAATCCACGGCGCAGGAACCGCCGGAAATGGAAACGCCGTAGCCTTCCTCTATGTCTGCGGAAGTTTCTGCGGGCAGAAGCAGTGCGCCGCCGAGAACCATGGCCATGATTAGCAGGGCAAAGAGTCGAGTGAAGATGCGTTTCATTTTTTGTTCCTCCGTTGTTTGGTATGCTTACAGTGTACCGCCCCTGTTTGCAAATTTGTTTTTCGGAGGGAGTTCGGAGAATTTTTTCGGATTTTTTGAAAAAAGTTTTTTCAAAGGAAGCGGGGTGGGGGCGGCGGAACGGCGGAGCCGTTCTCTTTGGGGCAAAGCCCCAAAGGGCTACCTGCGGCAGCCCGCCGCCCCCAGCCCCTTGCATCGGTTTTTGAATTTAAAAAGGGGAAAAATGCAAAAAGTTTTTGCTTTGGAGCGGAATTTATAGTATACTGATAGGCAGAGAAATAAGGCGGGACAGGCGAAAGCCTTTTTATGCCTTTGAACAGGAAGGGAGGGCGCAGCGGCCTTGGAAACCAACTATGCAATTGAGATGCTGGGCATCACGAAGAAGTTCCCGGGTATCATCGCCAACGACAACATCACTCTGCAGCTAAAGCGGGGAGAGATTCACGCTCTGCTGGGAGAAAACGGCGCAGGAAAATCCACCCTCATGTCCGTACTCTTCGGCCTTTATCAGCCGGAGGAGGGTGTCATCAAGAAGGACGGACAGGTTGTTTCCATCAAGGATCCCAACGATGCCAACGCACTGGGCATCGGCATG
>CAZPCH010000226.1:0-2946 GCA_964585055.1 uncultured Christensenella sp.
GGGTTGACTTATACCACGTTCAAGACTTATGGCGGAAAACTTAACGAGTTTATTTCGCCATGAAGTCAATCCCTCAGTCACCTTCGGTGACAGCTCTCACGGGTTTACGAAGTAAAACCGTTGTACACTAAGGGAGCCGAGATAGTTCTCAAGCCGCTAACCTTGTTAAAAGCTGAGTACGACGAAAACCCCTTTGTGCCGCATGGCTCCCCTTAATGTTTAAGGGGAGCTGAGTTACGAACGCAGTGAGCAACTCTGAGGGGATAAGCAGAAAAAAGGGATGCAAAGCATCCCTACCTTAACCTGCCTTTCAGGCAGATTTCACATTGCGTAGCAATATTTCACCTGCGCAGAGCGCAGATTTCACTTAAAGTCTCTTCAGCGGTCCGTCGAAGCGAATGCGGCGGGGCTTGCTCCACTTGTCAAACTTAACCACACAGCACTGCTCGTCCGTATTCACTTCCTCAATGGTGCCCTCTCCCAAGGCCGGGTGGAGTACCCGCACCCCCGGAGCAAAGAGGAGCTTGGCCCCCAGCAGCTTTCTCTCCTGGGCACGGATAAAGGTCCGGGCGTCCTGCTTGTCCCGCTCGGACAAAGGAACCAGCACCTCCATATTGTTGTCCATATCCATTTCAAAAAGGAATCTGGAGGGATAGCGGCACTGCCCCTCATGGGTGACCCCCGCCGCCTCCGTAAGGGTCAGGGTCTTTTTTGCCCGGGTGCAGGCCACATAGCAAAGCCGCCGCTCCTCCTCCATCCCTTCCGCCGTGTCCGTTTTGCGGCTGGGGAATATGCCTTCGTTGAGCCCGGCCACATACACATGATCAAACTCCAGCCCCTTGCCGTTGTGGACGGTCATGAGCTTTACGCTCTCCTTCCTCTGCTCCCTGTCCCGGTCGGTGAGTAGGGCCACCTCCCCCAAATATTCGGACAGACTGCAGTCTTCTCCCGCAGACCGCTCATACTCCTCCAAAGATTGGAGCAGTTCCGCCAGATTGTCCATGCGCTCCCCGTCTCCTGCGGTCATGAGCATGGCCATGTACCCGCTCTCCGTCAGCAGGCGGCTTAATAGCTCGCTGAGCTTCATGCCCTCGTGATGCTTATAGGCATCCATAAGCGCAATCAGCTCCCCGCCCTTGGAGGCGGCAATGAGGGGATGGTGTACATTCTCCCTCAGCGCCGTATACAGACTGCACCCCTTCTCCAGAGCGTAGGCCTTCAAAAGCTCCATGCGCTTTTTCCCCATGCCCCGCCGAGGCTGGTTTGCAATGCGGGCAAAGGACAAATCGTCCCCGTTCTCCAGCAAGCGCAAATAGCTTAGAGCGTCCTTAACCTCCTTGCGGCCGTAAAACTCCATGCCGCCCCAGATGACATAGGGAATCTTTGCCTGCATGAGGGCGTCCTCCAGACTTCTGGACACATAGTGGGCTCTGTACAGCACCGCCATATCCGTCCAGCTTGCCCCCTGCTCATGGCGCTTGCGCATATCCTGGGCGATAAACGCCGCCTCCTGCCCCTGCTCCTTGGCATGGAAATACCGGGGCTTGCCTCCCTCGGGAAGGCGGGTAAAGAGGTTCCTTTCCAGCCTCTGCTTGTTGCGGGAAATCAGCTCGTTGGCAAGGCGGAGAATCTCCGGGGTACTGCGGTAGTTTTCGTTTAAAAGAATGGTCTCGGCCTGCGGGTATCTCTGGGGGAAGTCCAGAATGAAGCGCACGTCCGCCCCCCGCCAGGTGTAAATGGTCTGATCGGGATCCCCCACCACAAACAGGTTCTCAAAGCCTCGGGAGAGAAGATGCCCCAGCTCATACTGCTTACCGTCTATGTCCTGAAACTCGTCGATGAGGATGTATTCAAACCTGTCCTGCCACTTTTTCCGCACGGCCTCGTTCCGCTTTAAAAGGGAAACGGACATGTCCACCAAGTCCTCAAAGTCCAGAGCGAAAATCTTTCTCTGCTCATAGAGATAGCGGTAGAACATCTGCTTTTTTCTGTCCGTCTCGGTCTCGATATGTTGAAGCAATGCGGCGCTGTTCTCCTCCTCCAAAAGGCTTACATAGAGAAGGTTCCACTTCATATCGTCGGTCAAATCCGCCGCCCGCTTTAAGGTCATCTCCTGCAAGGTCATGCCCATGTCCGAAAAGACGTTTTTCAGCAGGCTCTCCTTGTCCTCCGTGTCCAGCACCATAAAGTTTTCCGGCCAGCCAAGAGTGTGGATGTCCTCCTTGAGAATCCGAAGTCCCAGAGAGTGGAAGGTGCAGATATACCCCGTGTCCTCGTCCCCGATCATGGTACGCACCCGCTGTTTCATCTCGTTGGCGGCCTTGTTGGTAAAGGTCACGCAGAGGATATGGGAAGAGGGGATGCCCATGTCCTGCACCAAATAGGCGTAGCGGCGGGTCAGGGTGCGGGTCTTCCCCGTGCCGGCTCCTGCCGCCACCCGAATATACCCCTCCGTGGCGGTGACCGCCTGCACCTGAGCTTCGTTGAGCCCCTGCAATACATCCATGGTTCTGCCCCCTTTCTTTAAAGATTAAAAGCGTCCGTAAATAAAATCCGAAGCCGTATACCCCATGCCGTAGACCCCCAGCGTCAGCACCAACAAAAGCAAAAGCCCTATGCACAGCCATCTAAGGCCGCTGCTTTTGGGGTATAAAGGCTTGCCTTTGTCCTGACGGATGTCCAGCACCGCCACGGGAATAAGCCCCAGCCCCAGCACCCAAAGATCAAAGGTCCCAAGGTTAAGAGAAGGCCAAAGGCTCATGAGCGCCCCGAAGTTGGGGCACAAAAACAGGCTCAAAAAGGCGTTTATGGTTCCTGCGGGGGTATAAAACACGTCCCACAGCCGCAGACAGCACAAAAGCATAAAGGTGCGCAGTATGCGAAAGACCCCAAAGGCTCCGCTTTTTTCCAGCCTTGGGTGCCTGTTCCGAAAGGCGGCGTACAAGG
>CAZPCH010000227.1:0-2920 GCA_964585055.1 uncultured Christensenella sp.
AACTGTACCCGCCAGCTTTTGGTGCCTCCCTCCTTGCGGTTGCCCCAGCCTTCCTTCATTTCAAAGTCCACCAGATGCCCCTGCACCATAACCGTCCGCTCCTCCTCCTGAAGTTCGTGGAGGGGTGCCTTCTTCCCGCCGGGAATGCGGGTGCCCAGCAGAATCAGGTTTTCGGGCAAGTCCGCTTCAATCACGGGCTTGCTGGTGGCAAAGGCGGAGGAAACGGGCTGAGACGCCTGTTTCTGGGCGGTCTTGGGGGCTTCGGCGGCCTTTTGCCCGGGGGTCTTATTGGAAGCAGGGGCAGGCGCTCTCTTTACAAAGGGCGAGGGCGCAGGCGCATTGGTCCGCACCGGGGCGGGCGCCGCCGTCTGCGGCGCTTCCATGGTATATACAAAGGACAATCCGAACTCCGGCAAAAGCTCCCGAAAGCCTGCCTCAAAGAGCCGCCGCCCTTCCTCCTCCAAGGGGATGCGCTCCCACAGGGTCAGCTCCAGCTTTCCTTCTCCCCGCACCAAATCGGCACGCAGAACCGGCAGGTCCCGCTCCTTCAGTCCCGCCCGGTTGTAAATGCTTTCGATTCGATGATCCATGTGTCCCCCTCAAAAATTCTTTTGCTTGGCCCCTTAGCCGGCCTTCTCTATGGCCATGGCAATGAGCTTTTCTATCATCTCTTCCACGGAACCGGAGCACAGCTTCTGCCCCTTTACAAAGAGCACCCCGTTGTTCTGCCCAAAGGCAATGCCCATGTCCGCATCGGAAGCTTCCCCGGGGCCGTTGACGGCACAGCCCATGACCGCCACCTTCAAAGGCCCTCGGCAGTCCTTCAGCCGCTCCTTTACATAGGCGGCGTGGCGGATTAAATCCACTCTGGTTCTTCCGCAGGTGGGACAGCTAATGACCTCCACCCCCTCCTGCCTTAACCCGCAGGCGCTGAGAATGTGCTTGGCGGCGTAAACTTCCTCCACGGGATCCCCCGTAATGGACACCCGCAAAGTATCCCCGATGCCCTCCATAAGCAGGGTGCCGATGCCCACGGCGGACTTCACCAGCGACTCTGCGCCGCTGCCCGTTTCCGTGACCCCCACATGCAAGGGGTAGTCCCACTCTTGATGCACCCGCCGATAAGCCTCCACCGTCACGGGCACGGAGGAGCATTTCAGGGACAGGACTATATCATAGAACCCGGCCTCCTCCAAGAGACGGATGTGGGAGCGGGCGCTCTCCACCATGGCCCCGGCGGTATCCCCGGCGAATTTTGCCTTAAGTCCCTTTTCCAAAGACCCTGCGTTGACCCCGATGCGGATGGGCACATGATGCATTTTACAGCAGTCCGCCACCGCCTGCACCCGCTCCTTTCCCCCGATGTTGCCGGGGTTAATGCGCAGCTTCTGCACGCCGTTCTCCACGGCGGCAATGGCCAAACGGTAGTCAAAATGCACGTCTGCCACCAAAGGAATGTGAATCTTTGGTACAATGTCCCCAATGGCGGCGGCGGCCTTTTCGTCAAAGACGGCGGAGCGGGCAATCTCGCACCCCGCCTCCTCCAAGCGGAGAATCTGCTGAACGGTGGCCTCTGCGTCCCGGGTGTCCGTATTGGTCATGGACTGAATGGCCACGGGGTGTCCGCCCCCCAGCCAAAGGCCGCCCACCCGGACGGCCCTGGTCATGCTTCTTTTAAACTGTTCCATTTTGTCTCCCTACATCAGCGGCACGCCGGCAATCCACTGCCACACGTCCTTAATTACCAGCACCACCATAAGCACCATAAGCAGAATAAAGCCGATGCCGTGGACCAGCCCCTCCTTTTCGGGAGGCACGGGCTTGCCCCGCACCCATTCGATAAGGACGAACAGCAGCCGTCCTCCGTCCAGTGCGGGAATGGGCAGCAGGTTCATGACCCCCAGATTCACGCTGATCATGACGGCCATGCCCACCACTACGTCCCAGCCGTAGCTGATGGCCAAGCCCACCACTCTGGTGACGCCTACCACCCCGGACAAATCCTCCACCCCGGCTTCTCCTCTAAAGAGCATGCCGAAGGACTCAAAGACGATGCCCGCCATCTCCCAGCAGTAAGCGGCGCCGTTTTTGACCGCCTTAAAGAAGCCGTTGGGCACACGGGGGTTGCCGATGGTAATGCCCACCAGCTTGCGCCCCTCCGCTTCGTCATAGTGGGGAATCATGTGCAGGATCAAGGTCTCCTTCCCCCTGCGCACCTCCAGATCAATCTCCCCCTCCGCTTTGTCAATGAGAGCGGACAGGGAATCGACTCCCTCCACCGCTTCCCCGTCTACACGGAGGATTCTGTCGCCAATCTCCAGTCCTGCCTCCATGGCGGCGCCGTTTTCGTTGACCCCCAGCACCTCTACCTGAGAAACGTCGTAGGTGCCCCAGCCCATATACATGCCGATGGCAACGAGGAAGGCCAGCACAAAGTTCATAACCGGGCCTGCCGCCAGGACGATGGCCCGCTTCCACGCCTTCTGGGCGTTAAAGCAGCGGGCGTCCGTGACCCCGTCGTCCTCCCCGTAAAACTGGCACATGCCGCCGATGGGGAAGGCGCGAAGGTTGTATTCAATGCCTTTTTTCTTAAAGCCGCACACCTTAGGCCCCATGCCCACGGCAAACTCCGTAATGGTAAAGCCCAAAAGCCGTCCGGCGGTGTAGTGCCCCAACTCATGTACCGTCACCAGTACGGAAAGAATCACAATGGTTACCAGAATCTGCAATACAATGGTCATTTCAAACTCCCTGCCCGTTTGCCCGAGCCAGCACATTTTCTCTTGCCCATCCGTCCGCTTCCATAACCGCCTCCAAGGTGGTCATGGGACGGTTTTCATACTCGTCCAAGGCGGCCTTCACATAGGTCTCGATGTCCAAAAATCCGATTCTGCCCTCAAAAAACAGCTTTGCCGCCCCC
>CAZPCH010000228.1:0-2909 GCA_964585055.1 uncultured Christensenella sp.
CCATATACTCCCTGTTCACCCAGCAGATGAACCGATATCTGGCTACGGATTCGGCGGAAACGGAGATAGAAATGCTTGGCGTTACGCTGGGACTTATGTGCATTCGGGAGCAGGACAGCCTGAAAACGGGGCTTATAGTGCCGGTATGGTATTTTAGGGGATTGGCAGGAAGCACGGACTATTATCAGGAGGTTCTTGGCGGAGACTTTCTGCCCCTGTGCGTTCTCAACGCCATCGACGGCAGCGTAATCGACAGCATGATGGGATATTAGCGGAGCAAGAGGCTTGGGGGCGGCGGGTTCGCAAAGCGAACCCTTTGGGCAAAGCCCAAAGAGAAAGGCTCCGCCTTTCGCCGCCCCCACCTTCCCCCGACGGAGAGAATAAGAAAAATAAAAGCAGAAAGGAGAACAAAAATGAAACGGAACTTAAGACTTTTGGCGGTTTTGCTGGCCGCACTGACGGTGCTCACGGCCTGTCAGCCCACCCCCGAGACCGAGCCCGTAGCCAACAAGGGGGACAGGGTGCTGGAGGAGAAGATTTCCGCCGCTGTCCCGGAGCAAAAGCAGGAGAATGCGGAAGAACAGGGAGAGGCGGAATCCCCTGCCCCCGTATACCAATATACCTTCCCCGAGAAGTGGGAGGAGGTCTATGACGCCGGCAACGATCTCATCCTGACCTTCAACGCCGAGATTACCCAGAAAGCGGACGGCGTCTACCCCGTGTACCGCACCCAAAAGGGGAGCGTGGATAGAGAGATGGTGCAAAAGGCGGCGGAAACCCTGCTGCCCTCTCCCGTATCCGTCCATGAATCGGGCATGACCAAGGACGACTGGAAAAAGAGTATGGAGCAGTATATTCAGGACATGGAGGAGCATCAGGCTCGCCTGCGCCTGCCTCCCGAAGAGCGGGGAGACGGGGACGATACCGTCATCACCCAGGAGCAAATTGACGCAGAGCTTAAGTGGTATACGGAGCAGATGGCCGCCGCCCCGGACAGCTTGGAGGAGACGGAGGTGACGGACTTTTCCGGTATCCATATAGGAGGTAGCCAAATTTACCGCCTGTCCGACGGAGACACGGCCTATATAAGCACAGGGGATACCTACTGGTCCATTAAAAGAAGCGTAGCCGAGTCCGGCTGGGTGATTGCCTCCTACGACCGCTGGGAATATGAGGACGAGGGCATGGTGTGGATCGACGCTTCCATAGAGCAGGAGACCGCCCTTAGGCAGGGGCAGGAGATGCTGGATACCCTGGGCCTTGAGGGCTTTGCTTTGGTGGATGTATACGAAGGCAACTACTGCGGAGACGACGGCTGGAAGCATCCCATGTCCGGGGGATATATCATGACCTACAAGCGGGACTTTGGAGGATACCCCCTTTTGACCAGCGTGGGGCCTGCCTATTATTTTGAATACGGCGAGGGAGAGGACTATGCCGTCAACACCTATATTGGGGAGGAGTATATCCAAATTTATGCGGACGAAAAGGGCGTGCAGTATGCATCCTACAGCAATATCAAGGAGGTGCTGAAGGAAGAGAACCCTTCCGTGGAGCTGCTGCCCTTCGAGACCATACAGGAGCGCATCAGAAAGGGGCTGACCTACGGGCTCACGGGGAAATATAAAGCCGTAGAGATATACAAAATCGTGCTCACCGTGAACACCCAGCGGGTGGCAAACAGCGACGAATACTACGAGGTGCCCTGCTGGATTGTGTTTTATGACGACATGGATTACAGCAATTATGATGCAGAGGAGACGCAGAGGATACAGAACAGGGTGCGGGCGCCCCACTTTTGTCAGCATCAGGCCCTGTACATCAACGCCGTGGACGGCACCGTGTTCCACATCAACTACGGCAACTAAGAGGGGCTTTTGAGACAAACTTCCCCCAAATAAAAACACTTGTCTTTTGTATGAGGACGGTGTATAATAAACGCCGATATATTCAGAAGGAACAGGGAGGATTTTTATGCCGGGGAGAGGAGAGTATCTCATTGTAGATAAGCGGATATTGCCGGAGTACTATGAAAAGGTGGTGGAGGCACGGGAGCTGATTCGCAGCGGCCGCACCAGAGACGTCAGCGAAGCGGCCCGGGCCGTGGGCATTTCCCGCAGTACCTATTATAAGTACAAGGACTATGTCTTTTATCCCAGTGAGGTGAACATCAACCAAAAGGCGGTCATCTCTCTCATGCTCAGCCATGTGCAGGGGGCCCTCAGCGAGCTGCTGGGGATTTTTTCTCAGGCGGGGGCGAACATACTCACCATCAGCCAGACCCTGCCCATTCACTCCAAGGCCAACGTGGTGCTGTCCATCGACATGTCCCGCATGGTGGTGTCCATGGAAGAACTGCTGACCAGCCTGGAGGCCGCTCGAGGGGCCGGGAACGTGCGGCTGGTGGCGGTGGAGTGATTGCCTGCGGCGGGTGAAATCTGTCCTTCGGACAGGTTGATGTAGGGACGGTACGCCGTCCCTTTTGTTCGCTTATCCCCTCAGTCTGCTCCGCAGCCAGCTCCCCTTAAACATTAAGGGGAGCCGGGATAGTTCTAAGCCTCTTGCCTTGCTAAAAGCTGAATGCGCCGCAAGCCCCCTTAAAGCCGCATGGCGCCCCTGTGTAAGGGGAGCTGTCTGAGCGATAGCGAAGACTGAGGGGTTGACTTATACCACGTTCAAGACTTGTGACGGAAAACTTAACTTGTCTATTCCGCCGTGAAGTCAATCCCTCAGTCTGCTTCGCAGCCAGCTCCCTTTACACAAGGGAGCCGAAATAGTGTGGAAGCCTCTTGCTCGGTTAAAAGCGAAAGTAAACGTAAGCCTCCTTTACAACGCATGGCTCCCCTTGATGTTCAAGGGGAGCTGGATTGCGTAGCGTAAGCGAAGCAAGACTGAGGGGATAAGCGAAT
>CAZPCH010000229.1:0-2887 GCA_964585055.1 uncultured Christensenella sp.
CCTTAAAGGAGCCTGAGCTTCTCCCCGGCCGCTTCCCCAACCTGCTGATCAACGGAGCTTCGGGCATTGCCGTAGGGCTGGCCACCAACATTCCTCCCCACAACCCCGGGGAGGCCATTGACGCCGCCGTAGCCCTTATGGAGAACCCCGGTCTTACGGTGAAGGAGCTTATGCACTACCTTCCCGCCCCGGACTTCCCCACGGGGGCATACCTTATTGACTCTCCCGAGATTGTCCAGGCCTACGAAACCGGACGGGGCAAGCTGACCATGCGCTCCAAGACCCACATGGAGCAGATGAAGAACGGCCGCACCCGCATCGTCATTACGGAGATTCCCTACGGAGTCAATAAGGCCGCTATGCTCCAGAAGGTGCTGGAGGTCACTCAGGAGAAAAAGTCCCTGTTCTCTGCCGTTACGGACATTCGGGACGAAAGCGATCGCACGGGTCTGCGGGCGGTCATCGAGGTGAAAAAGGACGCAGATGCGGAGAAGATTCTCCAGTATCTGTTTAAGTATACGGATTTGCAGTGCACCTTCGGCGCCAACTTCACTGCCATTGCCGAGGGCAAGCCCCAGCAGTTGAATTTGAAGCAGGTGCTGGAATACTTCATTGCCCACCAGAAGAACGTGCTTACCCGCCGCACCAAGTGCCAGTTGGAGACGGCCAAGAAGCGGGAGCATATTTTGGAAGGTCTTATGGTGGCGGTGGATCACGTGGACGAGGTCATCCGCCTGATCCGCAGCAGCAAGACCCCCAAGCAGGCTAAGGAAAAGCTCATGGAGGCCTACGCTCTCAGCGAGATACAGGCCCAGGCCATTCTGGATCTGCGGCTCCAGCGGCTGACCAATCTGGAGCTGGTGTCCATCGAAAAGGAATACAAGGAGATCAAAAAGCTCATCGCCGAGCTCACCGCCATTCTGGCCTCGGAGAAAAAGCTTATCGCCCTGATTAAAAAGGAACTGCTGGAGATCCGCACCCTCTTCAACGTCCCCCGCAGAACCGAAGTCATCGCAGGGGAAACGGTCATCGCCGCACCCCAGGAGGAGAAGGTGGTGGAAGCCGTCACCGTGGCCTTCTGCGAGGGGGACAATGCAGGTTCCGCCAATGCCGGCATGCGCCTGCGCCGCTGTCCCGCCCGCTCCTTCTCTTTGAAGGATACGGCCGCCGACAGCCCCCGGTTTATCCTCACCGCCAACAGCGACACCCGTTTGCGGCTGTTTACCAATCTTGGAAACCTCCTTCTTTTGCCCGTGGAGGACATTCCCGAAACCAAGCCCAACGGCAAGGCGGTGAACCTTTCCTCCCTGCTGGTGCTGGAGAAGGAGGAGACGGTTCTGGCCGTCTTCCCCGAAGAAAACGAGGGAGACTACCTCTTTTATACCAAGAACGGCATGGTCAAGCGCACGGCCTGCAGTGAGTACAGCCCCAAGGTCAAGCGCACCGCCGCTCTGTCCCTGAAGGAAGGGGACGGGCTGGTCAAGGTGGAAAAGGCCGCCCCTGAGCCCATCCTGCTGGTTACGGCTCTGGGCATGAGCATCCGCTTTGAGGCGGAGGAGGTGCCCAAGACGGGACGGGTTTCCGGCGGCGTTAAGGGCATCAAGCTGGACAATAAGGACAGAGTTCTCTATGCCGGGCAGACCGGAGAAGAAGGGGAACTGCTGGTGCTTAGCGACCGGGGCTTTGCCAAACGCAGCTTCCTCTTTGACTACGAACTGCAGGCACGCAACGGCAAGGGGCTCAAGACCTTCGACTTCCGCAAAAACGGCGCCAACGGGCGGGAGCTGGTCTGGGCGTCTCCTGTGACCATGCCCTTTGACGTGCGCATCCGCCAGAGAAAGAGCCCGGCTACGGTGCTGAACACGGAGCAGGTGCACATTGAGCCCCGCTTCTCCAAGGGCTCCATGCTCATTCCCGTCCTGCTGGACGACGATGTACTGAGCGCAGAGCGAATCCCCCAAGAGGGAGAGCAGGAGAAATAAGATGAAGCAGGCCTTTATCTGGGATTTGGACGGCACACTGCTGGACTCCTACACCCTCATTGTCCCCTGTCTGCAGGAAACCTTAGAGCAGGCAGGGCTTCTCATGCCTCGGGAGGAGATTCGGAATATTATCCTCAAGGACTCCGTCACCGCCCTTTTGGAGCAGGGCAGTCAAAAGACGGGCTTGCCCTTTGACACTCTGATGGGGTGCTACAAGGCTCTCAGCGAAAGCCGCATGCTGGAGATTCCCCTTATGCCCGGGGCAAGGGAGATTTTGGAGGATTTACATCAGCGGGGCATCCGCCACTATGTGTTCACCCACAGAGGCGCCTCCTCCCTGCCGGTGCTGGAGCATTTGGGCATCGCCTCCTATTTTGAGGAGGTGGTCACCAGCCTCTACCCTCTCCCCCGCAAGCCTGCCCCCGACGGAATTTTGTATCTGCTGAAAAAATACGGTCTGAGCAAGGAGAGCGCCTGCTATGTGGGCGACAGGCGGCTGGACATGGACTGCGCCTGCAACGCCGAAATAGCGGGCATCCTTCTCCACTCCCCCGACAGCCCCGCCGCCCCTGCGGGAACGGAAGCCGCCGTGGTGCAGTCGCTCATGGATATCCCCCTGCTTTTGGAGCAGGGCGTAATATAAGCCTCCTTAGGCGGCGTCCATTGTATATAATATAATAAGGAAGAAAAAAAGAAACGGTGTGAGCAATCACACCGCTTCTTTGGTTGTAGGGGTTATGCCTTGTGGTCGCAGCCCAGTACGTCCACCAGCTTATGCTTGACCATTTCCTTAATGGCCACCCGGCCGGGCTTCAGGTACTGGCGGGGGTCAAAGTGGTCGGGATGCTGCATGAAGTACTGGCGGATGCCGGCGGTCATGGCAAGACGCAGATCGGAGTCGATGT
>CAZPCH010000230.1:0-2879 GCA_964585055.1 uncultured Christensenella sp.
TATCCCATATACTCAAGAATACTATGATTTGGACATGAACACAGCCGCTCCTCTGCCGCCAAAAAAGTGGGAGGTATTTTTTGAGGGCAACTTCTGGGGACGGGGAAAGCCCTTCGAGCGTGCCGGGAAAGAAATTAAAATAGACAAGCACTTTGTTTGGGGAGAAGAAAACTGGTTCGTGCCTTCCGTATATGTTTGCGCAAAGGGATTGGTGGCGGACTTTTGCATCGAGGTTGCCGCGGAGCGCATAAAGGCATTTCAGGAGAGATGGAAGCAGTGGGAGCGGGAACAGTCTCAGGCAGACGAAAATGATGGGGACCTACGTAACGAAGCAAACCCGCTGAATCTCGACGTTAGACCGTATGTTTCTCTGAATCAAAGGCCTTTATCGTCTAAAAACGGCTGTGCCGTTTCATGGATTCCTGCAAACTGTCTGCAGGAAGGGGAGCAGAACGAAACGGAAGCAAAGGCAGTTCTTGTTCATTACGGTTTGGATGAGAAAAAAGCATGGTCCTTCCAGCGCTGGTCTTTCCCTTGGGAAACAAGCAGAAAGCCCGCCGTGAAAGCATTGGATTTAAAGCTGGAGCGGATGCCGAAACAGATAGAGGGAATTCGGTTTCAAAGCCCTCAAACAGGGGAAGAGATTCGCTTTATTCACCCCGTCTCTAATAGGGAACATGTTTTAACTGTACTTGACTATGAGCAGCAGACCATTTCGTTAAAAGCCCTGACCCATGACGGATATGTGTTTCCCACCCACTGTGTATCCATGACCTATGTGCTGGAGCCTGATTTGCCAAGCAAAAACTTTCGCCTTTTGGACTGCGCAAAAAGCGACCCTCCCGTGTGTATACCCGAGCAGGCGGAAGCAAACGCTCATTCTATCGGCATCATCGGCGGAGCAGACGGCCCCACGGCGGTCTTTGTTTCCGGCAAATCAAAAAACAAAGAAGTGCATTCCGCAATATCTTCCCTTCACTTTAAAGAGACGGAGGATGTGGAGTGGAAAATGATGTTTTACGAAAAGCTTCTAAAAGACAAGGAAGTTGTGCTTCTGTCGTAACGAGCCGTTAGGTAAGTTCCACCGGAACATGGGCATCTGCCGTTACTTCCCCCGGAACAACCTTGCAGTCCAGGGCCCCTATGCGCACCCCTGCGGCGGCGGCTTGCTTTAATGTATCCCCAAAGGCGGGATGCGTTTCATAATTGGGGCGCAAACAAGTGATGCCCTTCATCTGAATGATGAACAGAATCCCGGCCCCGTATCCCTCTTCCTTTGCCCGAATCAGTTCCCGCAAGTGCTTTACGCCCCGCTCCGTTGGGGCATCAGGGAACATGGCGATGCCCCCGTGCTCCAAGGTGACGCCCTTGATTTCCAAGAAGAAGCTACCTTGCTCCGTTTCCCCCGCAAAATCAAAGCGGGAATCCCCGAAGGTTTTTTCGGGTGCAAGACGCAAAATCTCCGGGCAGTGGCGGCGCAGATATTCTTCCGCAATGTGGTTTGGCGCCTGGCTGTCCATGTTGATTAGCCTATCCCCTTTGTATACGCTGACTAAATCATAAGGAGTGCGCCTTGAGGGGGTGGTGCCTTTGTTTAAAAGCACCCGTGCGCCGGGAACAAGAAGCTCCCGACAGCGGCCCGTGTTTTTTACATGGACGGTAACGGGGGCTCCGTGGAGCTCTACCTCCGCAATAAAGCGGTTGGGGCGGGACAGAAAGATGGCTTCTTCAACAAAATCGTATCGCATGAAAGAAGTATACACCGTTAAAATAGGGATTGCAACCTTGAAGGGGAAGGGATACAATATAGAAAACCAATTTAGGAGGAACAAATGGCTTCTGTAATATATGCCCATAGGGGCGCCTCCGGGTATGCGCCGGAAAACACGCTGGAGGCCTTTCGCCTGGCTATGGATATGGGGGCGGACGGTTTTGAACTGGATGTGCATTTGAGCCGTGACGGCGAGCTCATCGTCATGCACGATGAAACCGTTGACCGCACCACCAACGGCACCGGACGGATTATGGATATGACCGTGGCGGAGCTGAAAAAACTGGATGCCTGCAACGGCATGGAGAAGTATAAGGGGGCAAAAATTCCCACTTTGGCGGAGGTTTTTGCCTTGATTCAAGGAACAAAGCTTCTGATTAACTGCGAATTGAAGACGGACAACATCCAGTATCCCGGCATCGAAGAAAAGTGTTTGAATCTGGCTGAACAGATGGGCGTAGAGAGCCAGCTTCTCTATTCCTCCTTCAACCACTACAGCCTCATGAAGCTGAAAGCCCTGAACCCCAACGCTCCCACGGGCGCACTGTACAGCAACGCCATCTATCAGCCGTGGGACTATGTAAAGCCTCTCGGCATTGAGAACATCCATCCCCACTGGGGAAATCTTTATTTGCCCGGTCTCATCGAAGGCTGCTTAAAAGCGGGGGTGGGCATCAACCCTTGGACGGTAAACGAGGAAGCCGTTATGAAGCTGTGCATCCATCACGGCATCGGCGTTATTACCAATTACCCCGATAAGGCACTGACTTTGAGAGTAAAAAACGAAGGATAAGAGAAGAAAGGACAAGGAGCATCGGAAAAACAAATGGAAATTGTTCAAAAATGATTTTTCCTCTTGCTCCTTGTCCGTAAATGTGGTATACTGCTTTTGCTGTGGGAGCAGATGGGTGCTGGTGTGCCCCCTGGTCTTCAAAACCAGTGAGAGCGGTGAAGAGCCGTTTAGGTGGGTTCGATCCCCACATGTTCCCGCCATTAATCCCCGAATTTGGGGATTTTTTATTTTTCCTGGACATGCAAATGGACACATTTTTTCGAATACAGTATCTTTTCTTTTCCTTTGCGTCGTGGTATACTTTTTACATCATTA
>CAZPCH010000231.1:0-2876 GCA_964585055.1 uncultured Christensenella sp.
GGATGTCTGAATTCCCGCCTTTGCTGGGACTGCTTGATAGAATCAAAATCTTTTTACCCATAGTGTTCTCCTTACCAATTCTTCTTTTCTTTTTTACAGTCATGCTGTTTTTTCCGCTCTTCCACCATCTTGGCAAACCACTCCACCATGTTGGGATCCGTGTGAGAGAAGAAACTGCTCTGCTTTTTGTCCAAGGCCTCTATAATTGCCATATCTTCTGCCTGCAAAGTAAAATCAAAGACATGGAAATTCTCCTCCATCCGCTCCCTGCGGGTGGACTTTGGAATGGCCACAATTCCCCTTTGCAGATGCCAGCGAAGAATGATTTGCGCCACGGTTTTTCCGAACTTTTCCGCCAAATCCTTCAGTTCCGGTAAAGCGAACATGCCTCCTCTGCCTTCTCCAAAGGGCGCCCAGGCCTCCATCTGCACGCCGTATTTGTCATGCCAAACCTTTGCCTCTTTCTGCTGGTTATGAGGGTGAATCTCCACCTGATTGACCATGGGGCGAATGCGCTGGAAGGAGGCAAAGTCCACCATGCGGTCAGGATAGAAGTTGGAAATGCCGATGGCACGAAGCTTCCCCTCTGCATATAAATCTTCAAGGGCACGGTAGGCACCGTAAGCATCCCCGAAAGGCTGGTGCAAAAGGCACAAATCCAAATACTCCACCTGCAGCTTTTCCATGGACTTCAGCACGGAGGCACGGGCGGCCTCATAGCCGTAATGCTCAATCCACACCTTGGTGGTTAAGAAAATCTCCTCTCTTGGCACATTGCTCTTTACAATGGCACAGCCGACCTCTTCTTCGTTAAAATAGCTCTGGGCCGTGTCAATCAGACGATAGCCTGCCTCCAGAGCATCCAAAACGCACCGCTGACACTCGTCCTTTGTGACCTGATAGACCCCGTAGCCAAGCTGAGGCATCTTTACGCCGTTGGAAAGGGTAATGTACTCCATAAATAAGCAGCCTCCTATCATAATTTGTAAGCCCATGGCCTTGCAAACCGCCGGCGCATAGGGCATAATACATATGTTTAAGGAGATTGTACAACTTAAAGTAAACTTTAAGTCAATACGTTTTGAACAATCTTTACCGAACAGGAGGCACTATGTTGTATACCGTAGGCGAAATGGCCAAGATGCTGGGGGTTCCGGCATCTACCCTCCGCTATTATGACAAAGAGGGCTTACTGCCCTTTGTGGAACGCTCCTCCGGGGGGATGCGCATGTTTAAGGATGCGGATTATGAGTGGCTGAAAACCATTCAGTGCCTGAAAAAGACGGGTATGCCTCTAAAGGAGATCCGCACCTTTGTGAGGATGTCCATGGAGGGCGACGGCACCATTGACCAACGTCTTGAGATGATAGAAAATCAACGGGCACTGGTAAAAGAGCAAATAGCGGAGCAGCAACAGGTTCTGAAGATGCTGGACTTTAAGTGCTGGTATTATGAAACTGCCAAGGCCGCCGGCACTACGGAGATGCCCCGCACCATGCCCATTTCCCAACTTCCCGAGGAATTTCGGGAGATACGCAAATACCTCCGCAACGAGTAATTTCAAGAGTAAAAAAGCCTCCCTGCCATGAAGCAAGGAGGCCGGTTTTATGTTCAGAGGACTTCCCCTGCAAGAAAGACACGCTGCTTGCGGAAATCATCTCCGCAGAGAAGGAAGTCAGCACGGGCGCCGGGGCGGATGCTCCCAATCTCCTTTTCCATGCCCAGCACACGGGCGGGCAGCACGGTAGCGGAAGCGATGGCCTGCAGGGGATTGATGCCGAAGGAAAGCACACGCTGCAAGCAGGTATAGAGGGAGGCGGCGGAGCCGGCAATGGTGCCGTCCTCCAGCCTTGCAAGGCCGTCCTTCAAGAAAATCTTCTGTCCCCCCAGAGTGTATGCCCCCTCGGGCATGCCCATGCACCGCAGACCGTCGGAAATCAGGCACAGGCGATTGGGAAAGAGTTTGTAGGCAAGGCCGATGACGGCGGGGTGAACATGGCGGCCGTCCCCGATGATCTCCGCCGTAACCCGTTCCCTCTGGCTTCCGGCGGCAATGGGGCCGGGGTTTCTGTGGTGGATACCGGGCATGGCGTTGAACAAATGGGTCAAGTGACCGGCTCCCGCTTCCATAAAGGCACAGGCCTGCTCATAGGTACAATCCGTATGCCCCAAGGACACCACCGCCTCTTGGGACGCTTGTTTGGCAAAGTCCACTGCTCCGGGCAGTTCCGCCGCCGCATCGACGATGCGGACCAGCCCGTCGGATGCTTCCCTCAGTCTTTGAAAGGCGGCATAATCCGGATTCTTCAGGTATGCAGGGTTCTGGGCACCCCGCTTCTTTTCACTGAAAAAGGGGCCTTCCAGCCGCACCCCGGCGATGTTGGCACACAAAGGGGGCTGTGCCCTTTTTACTTCCTTTGCGGTGGTACAGGCCTGCTCCAGCACCTCATAGGGCAAGGTCATGGAGGTAGGCACAAAAGAGGTGACCCCCTCCCCCGCCAAATACCGTCCCATGCGCACCAGCCCCTCGGCATCGCCGTCGGAGAAGTCCGCCCCCATGGCGCCGTGGATGTGGATGTCCACCAATCCCGGCAGTACATAGGCACCATTTAAATCTTCTCCGGCCTCATGACCGGCAAAGATGCGTGTAAAGCGGCCGTTCTCTATTCCAAAGCCTCCCAAGAAGAAGCCCTGTTCAGAAAAAATGCGTCCGTTGGTATAGATTTTTTCCATATTTCCCTCTATTCCTTTAAAAAAGTTTCAAATCCCGAGGAGAAAAGCCGTGTTCCGTCCTCCATGATAAACATGGCCTCCACGCCCTCAAGGGATTCAATCAAAGCAAGCCCCTTTTCCGCCCCCAAAAGCAGACAGGTGGT
>CAZPCH010000232.1:0-2872 GCA_964585055.1 uncultured Christensenella sp.
GGGGCAAGTCCAAAATGGCCTTGGCGCCGGCGCAGACCACGCACACGGGGGTCTTGCCCAGCTCTTCCAAGTCGGCGCTGACGTCCATGGTCTCCTCATAGCCCCGATGTACGCCGCCGATGCCGCCGGTGGCAAAGACCTTGATGCCCGCCAGATGGGCTACAATCATGGTGGCGGCTACGGTGGTGGCGCCGTCCATCTTCCGAGCCATGAGCAGAGGAATGTCTCTGCGGCTGGCTTTGGTCACTTTAACGCCTTCTCTGCCCAAATAGTCAATCTGCTCATGGGTAAGTCCCGCACAAAGTTGTCCGCCGATAATGGCGCAGGTAGCGGGAACGGCGCCGTTGTCACGGCAAATCTGCTCGCACTTCAGAGCGGTTTCCACGTTCTGGGGATAGGGCATGCCGTGGGAGATAATGGTGCTCTCCAGGGCGACTACGGGGCGGCCTTCCTTCATGGCCTGTTCCACTTCGGGACTCATTTTAACGAATGTATGGCAGTTCATTGGTGATCCTCCTAAAATAATCAAAAAAACCTTTTCTATTATACCACATCTGTGGTAAAATGAAAGCAAATTTGTTGGAAACTCGAAAGGAAGTTTTGCGCATGAAACGTGCAAGCGGCGTATTGATGCATATAACCAGCCTGCCCTCCCCTTACGGCATCGGCACCATGGGACGGGCAGCCTATGAATTTGTAGATTTTCTTCACCGTGCCCGTCAGCGGTACTGGCAGGTGCTGCCTTTGACCCCCACCAGCTACGGGGACTCTCCCTATCAGGGGCCTTCCGCCTTTGCAGGCAATCCTTACCTTATCGACTTGGATCTGCTCAAGGAGGAGGGACTGCTGACCGAGGAGGACATCGGAACCGACTGGGGCAGCAACCCCAGAAAGGTGGATTTCGGCCTTATGTATCGGCGCAAGTATGCGGTGCTGGAAAAGGCCTTTGCCCGCTTTGACAGAAGGGAAATGGAGGCATTCTGTCAGAAGGAGGAGTATCTTTCCGGCTGGGCCCTGTTCTCCGCTTTGAAGGATCATTTCAACGGCGCCCCCTGGTACGATTGGCCTAAGGACATTCGGGACAGAGAGCCTGAAGCACTGGAAAAGTACGGACGGGAGCTCAGCGAGCGCATCGCCTTCCACAGCTTTATTCAGTACGAGTTTGACAAGCAGTGGAGCGCCCTTATGGCCTATGCCAAAAAGCAGGGCATTGGCTTTATCGGGGATATCCCCATCTATGTGCCCCATGACAGCGCCGATGTGTGGGAGAATCGGCAGCTTTTCCATCTGGGAGAAGACTGTTATCCGACTCTGATTGCCGGTGTGCCCCCCGATGATTTTACGGAGCTGGGACAGCTTTGGGGCAACCCTGTGTACAACTGGGACGCCCACCGTGCCGAAAACTTTGCATGGTGGAAAAAACGGGTGCTGTCGGCTTCTAAACGCTGTGAGCTTCTGCGCATCGACCATTTCCGCGGGCTGGAGAGCTTCTGGGCGGTGCCCTTTGGGTCTGTAGATGCCCGCCCCGGCCGCTGGTATCCCGGCCCCGGCATGGAGTTGGTCAACGCCTTTAAGGAAGTGGGACTGGGGGACAGCATCATTGCCGAGGACTTGGGGTATCTGACCCCCGAGGTTAAAAAGCTTCTTTCCGACTCCGGCTACCCGGGCATGCGGGTGCTTCAGTTCGGCTTCAATCCCATGGGCGACTCCCGTGAACTGCCCCACAACTATGTGAGCAATTCCGTTGCCTATTTGGGCACCCACGACAACACCACCATCATGGGCTGGTTCAACACCGCCCCCGTGGAGGAAGCGGCCTTTGCCGTGGACTATTTGGGGCTGAACCAGCAGGAGGGCTTCCCCTTCGGCTTCATTCGGGGGCTGTTCACCTCCGTAGCCAATCTGGCCGTGGTGCAGCTTCAGGACGTTCTGGGGCTGGGGGATGAGCACCGCATGAATTGGCCCGGCACCACCGGCTGGTGGGGCTGGCGGGCTCTGCCCGGGGAGTATACCAAGGAGACAGCTGACCGCTTGGCCTACTACACCCGCATGAGCGCCCGTGCTCCCGTCAAAAAGTAGGGCTTTCGGCAAACATAGTTCCCGATTGACTTTTTTGGCAGAGGCAATATAATACTATGCGGACTGCTTATAAAAGCAGTCTTAAAACAACAGGCGGTTGATAGTATGAGGGTGAGAATACCTACGGGTATACAGCAGTTGTCGGGGGAGTTTAAGCAGAAACGATTGATAACCTACAAGTGCACGGAGTGCGGCAAGCGGCACGTTTATGAGTACCAACTCAAAACCACCCAGCAGGCCGTTTACCATGTCTTTGGGGGACGGAAGGCTCGTGAGTCGGCAGAGAATAAGGTGCGTGAAAAAGCGGTTGCGGCCCTTGAAAAGAAGGATGCAGAGATGTTCGAGGAAATTAACGATCGTCAGGAGTATAGCAGGTTTTACGAGCCGGTAACCTGTCCCAGCTGCAATGCAGTGCAGCCCTGGTCCAATGTGCCCCGTCCTTGGATGCAGACCACCTTGTGCGGCCTGTGGCTGGCGGGTGTGATTATGTTTGGATTGTTTACGTGTATGGTGCTTTTTACTGCAAAAAACGTAATGCCCTCCTTGATGATTTTTCTGATTCCCCTCCTTATTTTGGATTCACAAGCAGAAGCGGGACAAGGCAATGGAAGCGATTCACGCCCTGTCCATGGAGCCGCTCAAGTATTATAATAATACCAACATCCATGAGCTTAAGAATGAGCAGGTAAACTGAGCTTACCGATTGATACGGATAAAGCCCCCTTAAGGGGGCTTTTTTTGTATCCCGAAAACCCCGCCATAGTGGCGGGGTTCAAAAGAGCTTAAGCGTTGA
>CAZPCH010000233.1:0-2865 GCA_964585055.1 uncultured Christensenella sp.
GTGCAGGAAGGTGCCCGTGTACCCCTGCTCCTTTCCATAAATGGGCATTACCGCCCCAAGATACAGGGCTTCGTCGTCAAAGTGGGTGCCGATAATGAGAAAGTCCAGCTTCTCCGGCGTAGGCTCCCAGGTATAGTTCCACGGCTCAGGCAGGGCGCCTTCCGTATAAAGAAGCACCTCTGCCGCAGAGATTTTCTCCTCCCCCTCTGCTAAAATCTCAATCCATACCGTGCCTTCCGGCAAGAAAACGGTTTCGTTATGGTAGGGGCTCGGCTCCTTTACCTCCAAAAGCAGGGCATCCTCCCCGCCGTAAAAGCGGAGGATGCGGGGGGTATGACTCTGTTCCCATGCAATGCACAGATAGGCGGCACCGCTATCCCTTGGTTCCACCCACAAAGGATGGGCGGCGGAAATGTAGTTGAAGGAATCCAGTTCACCATCCCGCAGGTACTTCAAATAGAACCCGGGCATATCGCATTTAAATCCGCACTGGCGGCTGACATGCTGGGCCTCTGACACTGCCTCGTCTTTGGGAGCGGGGGTTTCCTCCCCCCATGCCCCCAAGGGCAGCAGGAGCATCATAAGCCCCAGCAGGAAAGCGACTCTTTGAATCCCCTTTCTCATTCCGCAACCCCTTCCGTGCTTACTCCTTGTATGCGTCCACCATGGTCAGTGCCACATCCAGAGCCTTGCCTTTGTGCTGGGCGGAGATGCGGAGCAGATCTTCATCGGTCATGTCGTGATCCATGCCCGTGCCGTATCTGGCGATGATGGCGATGGAAGCATACTTTATTCCCACCTCGCGGGCAAGAGGCGCCTCGGGCACCAGAGTCATGCCCAGAATCTGGGCGCCCATCTCCCGAATCATGCGCACTTCGGCGGCGGTCTCATACCGAGGGCCGTCGGTGCAGGCATACACGCACCGTCCCTCATAGGGGATGCCGGCCTTCTTGATGATGGCTTCCAGTCCGTCGTTAAGGTGCTCGTCAAACACATCGTCCATGCCCACATGGGTAATCAACCGATGCTCCCGTCGGAAGGTGCTCTCCCGCAGGCGTGTGAAGTCGATGAAGTCGGAAATCAGGCAAAAGCTCCCCAGCTTGTGGGTATAATCGCAGGTGCCTGCAATGGAAGCGCTGATAATGTGGGTAACGCCGCAAAGGTACAGGGCATAGATGTTGGCCCGATAGTTGGTCTCAAAGGCGTCCTCCACCAGGGACAGGCTGTGCCGGGTCAGCAAAATGACCTCGTTGCCGCCTTTTGTAGTGGCGTGATAGACCTTTACGTTGCCATAGGGGGTAATGACCACCTCTTCGTAATGGGGCAAAGTAATGCTGGTTTCCGATTGACAGCCTACAATGGCAAATTTCATGGATATACTCCCTTCTCCCAACTATGGGGAAATAATGTTTAAAATTGTGAGAAGATTCCCAACAGCAAAGCTTCGGAATCCTTGGCCAGTCCCTGCCGGGTCATTAAGTCCACCCGTTCAAAGGCGGCCACCGCCTCTCTAAGATTAGAAGCCGTACGCTTTTGGGCGCTTTGCACGGCTTTCTTGGCGGCATAGAAGCTTCCGCCCATCAATCTGGCGGCGGCGTCGGGGGACTTCCCCTCATCCAGATATTCCCGAGCGGTCAGAATCAGCTTCAGCCGTCCCGCCATAAAGGCGGCCAATCCCATGGCGGACTCCCCTTCCTTCAGAGCCTTTTCCACCATGGCGATTCCCTGCTTCTTTTTCCCTGCCAGCAGAGCGTCCAGCATCTCAAAGACCGTAAACTCTACCGTAGGCGTTACCACAAGGGAAAGGATTTCGTCCGTTACCTCTTTGTTTTTTCCTGCGTAATCCGCCGCCTTGGAGAATTCGTTCTTCAGCCGATAGGCATCCAAGCCCACCATGTCCACAAGGCGGGAGGCCGTGCCTCGGCTTATGCCCACGTTCTTAAGCCCCGCTTCCCGCATGACAAGGTTCACCGCCCGATCCTGGGTCAGCTTCTCAAAGGCCACCACCCGATTCTGGCTGGACAGCAATTTGAAAAAGGGCTCTGTCTTCTTGCTAGCCCCCCGCTGTATTAAAAGCAGTACCGTACTCTCCGGTATAAACAGCACCGCATCGTTCTTACACAAAGCGTCAGCAGTGTCCTTATCCCAATCCTTTACCAGCACGATCCGAAAGGCATCGAAAAAGGGCAGCTGGGCGCAAGCAGACAGCACCTCCTGGGGGGAGGGGGTCTGCAGGGTCTGTCGGTTCAAATCCCGAAAGCCTGCATCCAGCATCCCTTCCACACGGGCGATGGCTTCCTGCTTGGTCAGCTCCTCCTCTCCCATCAAAAGATAGGCACCGTGAAGAGCGCCGCTTTTTGTAGCCTGATAAAACTCGGTTTCGTTCATGTTTACATCATACCACCCCAAAGCATTTTAAGCAACCCGCATTTACGGGGAATGTGGGGCTTGGAGGGCGGCGGTTCCCTTTGCAAAGAGAAAGTCTCTGCCTTTCGCCGCCCCCTCTTCCCGGGCATTTGTTTCCGTCACAACCCTTTCGTTGCATTTTTCACAAGCGTATTCTTTCCTTATTTATTATTTAACGTTTTCATCATGGCAAGATGCACTTTTTCCCAATCAATTTGCAAGATTTCCTGCATTTTTTATCCTTCTTTGCGATTTGATATTGCAAAAACGCCCGCCCGTTGCTATAATGAATTGGTTTTTGAACAGGAAATACGTCATTACTATTTTTAGGAGGTTTAGAACCGTGGCACACAAGTACGTTTACCTTTTCTCCGAAGGTTCCAAAGACATGCGCAACCTTCTGGGCGGCAAGGGTGCTAACCTTGCCGAAATGACCAACATTGGTCTGCCTGTACCCCA
>CAZPCH010000234.1:0-2859 GCA_964585055.1 uncultured Christensenella sp.
GACCCACGCTTGGGAACTGACATTCACCGACAGTCAAACCCGTCTTGTAAAGGACAATCAGCCCGGAGGCGAGGCCCCTGTTCCCGTAAAGACGGGCTACGGCTTCGGCGGCTGGTTCAAGGGCGAAACTCCCTATGACCCTGCCGCCCCGGTTACGGAGGATGCCGTATACACCGCCAAGTGGACGGCCAACACCTACAGCATCGTCTTTGACGGCAACGGCGGCGAAGGAGAGGCCCCTGCCCCCCTGTCTGCGGTATACGATCAGGATGTACTTCTGCCCCAGAACCCCTTTATCAAGAGCGGCTACAAGTGTTTAGGCTGGAGCACCGAGAAAAATGCAGAGACCGCCCAGTACGCCCTGGGGCAGACCGTGCAGAATCTGGCTTCCAATCAGGGGGATATCGTCACCCTGTACGCCGTGTGGGCGGGAAGCACCGTCAAGGTCACCGTGGATTTAAACTATGAAACGGAGAACCGCCTGACCACCCGGGACTGCGTGGTGGGCTACAACTATAACTATGTAGAGATTGACGGCAAGGCTACCTATCAACGTCTCAGCGACCCCGTGCGGGAGGGCTGGCTCTTTCAGGGCTGGTTCGATGCGCCTACGGGGGGCAACGAGATTACCACCTCCTACAAGTTCGCTTCCGTTGACCCCGTAACCCTGTACGCCCACTGGGCGGAGGCGGTGGCCATCACCTTTGATGCAGGGGAAGGAAGCTGCTACACCAAGACCAAGACCATTGAAAAGGGCGGCACCCTTGGATATCTCCCCTCCGCCAGTTTGTCCGGTCAGGCCTTTGAAGGCTGGTTCACCGCCCAAGAGGGGGGCGAGAAGATTGCCAAGGATACCATCTTCACCGAAAGCTGCACCCTCTACGCCCGCTATCGGAGCTATCAGGTCACCATCACCTTTAAGCCCAACGGAGGTACGGGGGCCATGGATCCCTTCTCCGTCCCCGTAGGCGAAACCCAAAACCTGCCCCTGAACACCTTCACCCGGGAGGGGTACGTGTTCACCAAGTGGAGCACCACCTCCTCCGGCTCCTACGGCACCTCCTACACCGACGGCGCCCCCTACTTTGCCGAGGACGAGGACTACTGGGGAGACCCGGTTGCCTCCGACTCCTCCGTCACCCTCTACGCCCAGTGGCAGGAGCGGAGCTTTGAGGCCGTCTTCCGTGCCATTGAGAAGACCCTGCCCGAAAACAACATCGTCCGCACGGCGGGGGCCTTGAACCTGTTATCCGAAATTGACACGGGCTACACCATCGCCTATGTCAGCGGGGACGCTTCCTATATTGCCAACGACGGCACGGTTCTGGCCCTCCCTGAAAGCGGCGTGCTGGAAGTCACCCTCACCGCCACGGTCACCGACACCCTGCTGGGAGGGTCTCAAAGCCGCACCTACACCCTGACCCTGTATTCTCAGGAAGCCATAGCCACGGAGGCCGCTTTGAAGGAGGCCGCCCAAGCCCTCATTGCCTCCAACTATCAGCCCAAGTTCGGCGAGGACACCAGCCTCATTGCCATGGCGGAAAAGCGTCTCACGGAAAAGGGCTACGAGGGGCTGACGGTCACCGTAGTGACCCCCGCCTCCGACTACAGCAACTACTCCGGCATTGAATCTGACGGCACCATCCGCTACTATTACAACCCCTCCATGACCGGTTCCTCCGGCTATGTGCGGGTGCAGTTGGCCGTACACAAGGACGGCGTCACCGCCCTGCCCGACAGTACCGCCTATGTGGTCATCCCCTGGGATTTAGACAAGGCTCTATCCGTGCTCAAGGAGAAGGCGGACAACGTGACCCTGCCTACGGAGGTCACCGCCGAAGACACCCTGTATCTCCCCCAGCACCCCTATAAGGAGGGCGTCACCGGGGAAACCGCCTCCGGCTACAGCGATTATTACACCTGGGCCACCGTCCGCTGGAGTTCCTCCGTAGAAGACTCCATCCTCATCGGCAGTGCCCCCAGCTACCCCTACTATTCCCCTTACGCCGTTACCATTCTGGAAAAAGCGGCGGACACGGAGGTGACCCTCACCGCCGTCTTCTCCTGCAACAACGTGAACGTTTCCTTCAGCCGTGTCTACACCGTAACGGTGAAGGGCAACGGCACGGATCCCGCCGAGGCCCTGCGTCAGGAACTGCAAGCGAAGCTGGACGCCGCCATGGCCGACCCGGGGGTGCGGGACTTTGTCACCCGTGAAAAAGCGGATTTGACCAATGTTACCGGGGATCTGAGCTTCCCCGGCACCAGAGACATCGGCATTGACGGCAGCAAACAGCCCATTACCCTGACCGCAAGCGACGCCGATCTGGCCGTCACCGGTTCCAACAACAATACCCGGGTGCAGATCTACCGCCCCCTCCCCGAGGAAGGGCCCAAGGACGTAGACATCACCATCACCGTTACCGACAAAGCCACGGGGGTAACCGCCTCCGCCACGGTCACCGTCACCGTACAGCCCCTGTCCGAGGAGGATCTCTCTCGGGAACTTGCCCTCATGGAGCAGGTCAAGGCCCACTACTTTGACGGCATCAAGGGGGACAACACCGATCCCAACGCCATAACGGAGAACCTCCACCCCTTCCAGGAGGTCTACGGACGGGACGGACAGCTTATCTGGGTCTACAGCTACAGCAATAAAACCGGCACGGGCATCATCCCCGTGGATATGGACGGCTGGTATGAGTCCGAGTCCTGGCGGGTCTTCCGCTCCAGCAACCCCTCGGTCATCCACCACGAGAATCTGCTGGTGGAGCGGCAGAAGGAGCACACCACCGTTACCATTACCTCCTGGCTCTCCAGCGAGACCTACGCCAAGTACGCAGAGCGCTACCCCAACGA
>CAZPCH010000235.1:0-2852 GCA_964585055.1 uncultured Christensenella sp.
GGCTTTGGATACGGAGGCAGTCCAGATGCTCCTTGGCAATGTCCAAAAAGCCCGTGTCCTCGTCGGAGAAACAGTAGCGCACCCTGTTCTCCTCCTTCCTTTCCCCGCAGTTGAGCTTAAGCTCCCTCTGCAGTCCCTGAGACAGCGCCACGCCGGAGTGAATGAAGGCGACCCCGGGCATCTGCCGCCGCAAGGTCTCCGCCAAAAAGGGGTAGTGGGTACAGCCCATAATCACCGTATCCACCCCGGAATCCTTAAAGGCGGACAAATACCGCTCCACGGTCATAACGGTAATGGGATCCTCCGCCGCAAAGCCGTTCTCCACCAAAGGCACAAACAAAGGGCAGGCCTTGCTGAAGACCACCGCTTCGGGGCAGTTTTTGCGGATGCACTTTTCGTAAGCACGGCTGTCCACCGTGGCCTTGGTGCCCAAAACCCCGATGCGCTTATTTTTACTCTGCTCCAGCGCCGCCTCCACCGAGGGCTCAATCACCCCCAGAATGGGCAAGTCAAAGGTATCCCGCAAAGTGTCCATGCAGTTGGCGCTGACCGTGCCGCAGGCAATGACCACAGCCTCCACCCCTTGGGAGAGGAGGAAGCGCACATCCTGACAGGCATAGCGGGTGATGGTCTCCGCAGGGCGGGAGCCGTAGGGCACCCGTGCCGTATCGCCAAAGTAAATCAGTTCCAGCCCTCGGGTGTAGCGGCAAATCTCATTGAGCACCGTCAGTCCCCCAAGGCCGCTGTCAAATACGCCGATTTTCGTTACCGGTTTCAAATACAATACCTCTTGTGTAAAAATTCCTGCCCTAAAACAGCCGCAGACTCTTTTCCTCCATGGAGCTGATCCAAGAGAAGGCCTCCTCCGGCCGAAACAAAATCCCCGCCTTTCGGCAGGTGTCCTCCGGCAGAGCCTGCAGTTCCTTTTCCCTTGGCGAGGGCAGTTCGTAGGCTTCCCCGTAGGTGCGGATGTCGCAATAGATGCACCCGTGGACACAGCCCCGATAGACGTTCATGCCGTTTTGGGGAGACAATATGCTCTTTGCCTGTACAAAATGCATATGTCCCTCTCTGCTTTACTCCCAGTCGATGGCGCCGATGCTCTCCAAATAGGCCTCGGAGTACTCCATGTAGTCCTCCACAAAGCGCATGATGTACATCTTCTGCTCGGGGAACAGGGCGGGGAGCTTCTCCATAAAGTAGTCATAGGCGTCGTCGTCGTCATAGACTTCCCCGTCGTTGACTCCGGCCTTCTCCATGTATTCTTCATCCAGCTTCACGATAGCGGAAAGCATCTGCTCCAGAACGCCCTCGGGCAGAATGTCAAAATCCCCCTGCTCCTTGAACTTCTTCATGGCAAAGGCCTGTATTTCTTCGGCACCGTTGTCCTGCTCCAACATGGGCTCGTGCTTGATTTCTTCCATAGTATGATTCCTTCCTGCGGCAAAGCCGCTTTTTCTCATATAGCAGTATACCACCTATCCCCCGTTCCGTCCAGCAAAAGCGCAAAAAAGCGGAGGATGGCCTCCGCTTCAAGCTGTTTTCAATTAGACAAAGGGGATGCGGCCCAGCACCGTACCCGTCTCGGCATCCACCAGACAGCGGATATACTCGAATATGACCACATAGTCCCCGCTGTCCAGCATGGCTTCCTTGGCACTGTCCTCGCAGTACCCGTAGGACAGCCAGCTTTCCCCCAGCACCACCGCTTTTTGGAAGCTTCCCGCCTCATACCCAAGGCTTTGGGCATAGGCAATGCAGGCTTGAAGCACCCCTTCGGATACCTCTACGGCAGGGGCATCTAAAAAATCATCCTCCGACGGAGCCTGCCTGATTTCCACTTGGGAGGTTTGGTTGACGGTGGGCACCGCCGTATATACGCAGGCGCCTGCGAAGGACAGGACGAGGCCCGCCAGCGTTCCTCCAAGCACCACCCAGAGCACCGCCTTCCAAATCAGGCGGGAGCGGCGGTTGCGGACGGCCAACTGCTCGTTGAGGCGGGAGAGCTGCTCGGCGATAGTCTCCGTATCGTTTTTCGGGGGCACCTCTGCCTCCCCCAACAGCGCCTCCGTGGATACGTCCAGCGCCTCGGCCAGCTTCACCAGCATGTCGGCGTCGGGAACGGAAAGCCCCTTCTCCCACTTGGAGATGGTCTGGCGCACCACGTTTACTCGGACGGCCAGCTCCTCCTGAGAAATCTTTTTTGCTTTGCGCAAGGCGGCTAAGTTTGTACCAATCATACTTTGCACTCCTTTTTCAGATTGCCTTTAGTATAAGCGCAAGCCGCCGTTGCCGCAAGCAACGCAAATTAACATGGGGCATTTTTTCGCACTCCGCCTTCATTTCTCCCCCAAAGTCTCCTTCCAAGTCTTTGCATTAAAATCCTCCTATCCGTGAATCAATGCGTTTCATTCTTGAGACAAAGCAGATTTACTCCGTATAGTACTGCGCCTGTGCGTTCCACAACTCATAGTATTTGCCGCTTTCATCGGCAACCAGCGAAGCGTGAGTTCCTTGCTGAATGACCGCACCCTCGTGGAATACGGCGATCTCATCGCAGAACTTACAAGAGGACAGACGGTGAGAGATATAGATGGCGGTCTTGTCGCCTGCGATCTCGTCAAACTTTCCGTAAATCTCCGCTTCGGCAATAGGGTCGAGAGCTGCCGTAGGCTCGTCGAGGATAATGAACGGAGCATCCTTATAGAGCGCACGGGCAATGGCGATCTTCTGTGCTTCGCCGCCGGAGATGTTTACGCCATCCTTGGCCAGTTCTTTGTAAAGGTAGGTATCCAGACCATTGGGCATGGAATCCAGTCGGTCCCCAAAGCCCGCCATTCGCAGGCACGCTT
>CAZPCH010000236.1:0-2836 GCA_964585055.1 uncultured Christensenella sp.
GCTATAGGAAGGTGAACAACAGCAAAAAGCTCAGTTGGCACAGCTTTGGAGCGGCGGTGGACATTAACCCCGTGGAAAACCCCTACATCAACGGAAAAAGCGTGTCTCCCGAAGCGGGACGGGCCTATCTGGACAGAAAGGATCTGCGCCCCCACATGATTACCCACGAGGACTATGCCTATACCCTCTTTAAGGAGTACGGCTGGAAGTGGGGCGGCGACTTTAAGGGAGACAAGGACTATCAGCATTTTTATAAGGACATCGGCTTAAAGCGGTAAAGGAGAGGAAAAATGACGGAAAGATTGCGCCAAGAGGCGGAGAAAATTTTAAGCAGGGAGCCCGTGTGGTATGCGGACATGCTCCAGTCCCTGAAGCGGGGGCTGGGGCAGGCGGTCTATGCAAAGGAGAATACGGTGCTCATTCAGGAGGCGCAGGAGGGCTTTTACCGCCTGTGTACGGACAGCGTACAGGCAGGTCTGCAGGCCTTTGAAAACTTCCCCCCTCCCTTTCTGGCGGTCATGCGGGGAGAGGGCGTGGAGGAGATTGCCGCTCGTCTGGGCCTGCACGTAGGTCAGCCCTGCTGTCAGGGCGTCTATTTGGGAACGGAGCCTCTAAGTTGGAGCATGGAGGGGCTGGAGATCGGCCCCATGACGGCGGAGGAAGTGCCCCAAGCGGCGCAGGTTTACGAGGCGGCGGAGTATCTAAAGGAACAGGCGGCGCAGGGACACATGTTTTCCGCCAGAATGCACGGTGCCTTTGCAGGCTTCATCGGCTTCCACGGGGACGGCTCCACCGGCTTGCTGGAGGTGTTCCCTCCCTTCCGCAGACGGGGCATCGGCCAGTGTTTGGAAAAGTATATGATCAACCTGTGCTTAGAGCGGGGCTGGATGAGCTACGGCCACATCTACACGGACAACGCCCCCTCCTTCGCCCTGCAGGAAAGCCTCGGTTTGACCGTGGATAAAGAGCACCTTCTCTACTGGTGCGGCAAAGGGGATTGGGAATAATCTGCCCATATAAAAAACAAGGACGGAGACTCCGTCCTTTTCTTCTGCCGATTATTTGCCCAGACGCACGTGCTTGCCGGGGTCGACGGCCTGTCCTTTGACGTAGAAGCCGAAGTGCAGGTGGCTTTCGTCCCCGCACTCCAGCAGGGAGCTGTGTCCCACCAGCCCCACGGTGTCTCCGGCGTTGACCTTATCCCCCGCCTTTACGGGAATATCCCCCTGCAAATTGGCGTACAGGCTTTTTTTATCTCCGGGATGGGAAAGAATAACGGTGTAGCCCAAGGTGTCGTCCTCCCGCACCTCCTCCACGGTGCCGGCCAGCACGGCCTTTACCTTGGTGCCTTCCTCACAGGCAATGTCCACGCCCTCGTGGGTGGTCCACTGATCCAGGGTTTTGGAGTACAGGAGCCTGTCTATGGCAAAGTCCCAGATGACTTGCCCCTGCACGGGGGCGGGGGCTTTGGTCGTGCCGGAGACGGGCTGGGACTGGGGGGACTCCGCTGCCGACACGGGCGCGGTTTCCTCTTGGGCAAGGGGCTGCTGCTGCTCAGGGGCAGGGGTGACGCTGGGGAGAATGTGGATGACGGGCATCTGGGTAGGGGCATTCAGAATGGCCTCCTGACGGTTTTCCTCAACGGGGGCGATTTGGGCTTCCTGCTCGGGGAGGGCTTCCTCTCCCGGAAGGACGCTGATGACAATGGCCGCTCCCACAACGAGCAGGCACAGGGCCAGGGCCACATAAAAGCCCTGACTTTGGATAAAGTCTGCAAACTTGGATTTGGATGGATTGCGTTCCATACTTGTGACTCCTTTTTTAAAAAATCAGGCAGGGCAGAGAATGGACATCCTGCGCCGGTCTGCCTTCTGCAGGTAGTATGGACACGGACGGCGTCCCTCATACCTTTTGCCCCTCTTTTTCGCCGCCGAAAAATTTTTTCGCTTTTTTTCAAAAAAGGTCTTTACAAATGGGAAGGAGTCTGCTATTATAATAACAACAACGATAACTATTATCGTTTTGGAGGAAGGACATGGAAACAAGACGCAAGCACAGCCGAAAGCGGGACGCCATACTGGACTGCCTGCGCGGCACGGATGCCCATCCTTCCGCCGAGTGGGTGTACAGCCGGCTGAAGCCTGAGATTCCCGATTTATCCTTGGGAACGGTGTACCGAAACCTGACCCTGTTTAAGGAAACCGGGGAGGTCATCTCCTTGGGAACGGTGCAGGGGCTGGAGCGGTTTGACGGGCGGACGGATCCCCATGTACACTTTGTATGCACCCTGTGCGGCCGAATCTTGGACTTGCCCGGGGTGGACGTACCGGAAGGATTGATAGAGGCGGCGCAATCTCAGGCGCAAGCCCCTGTAACCGAGGCCAGGCTTACCTTTTACGGTCCCTGTTCTCACTGTGAATCACAGAGCAAAGCGAAAATCTAAAATCTAAAAAAACATTGCGGAGGAAAAAAGTATGAAGAAGTTTGTGTGCCCCGTTTGCGGTTATGTGTACGAAGGCGAAGAGATCCCTGAAGGCTACAAGTGCCCCGTGTGCAAGGTGCCCGGCTCCAAGTTCCAGGAAGTCAAGGGCGAGATGAAGCTGGCCGCCGAGCATGAGTTTGGCATCTACGACAAGACCGTGGCCAACAACCCCGACATCTCCGACGAAGACAAGGCCTTCATCCTGGAGCAGCTTCAGGCCAACTTTGCCGGCGAGTGCAGCGAAGTGGGTATGTACCTGTGCATGGCCCGCATTGCCCACCGCGAGGGCTACCCCGAGATCGGTCTGTACTGGGAGAAGGCCGCTTACGAAGAGGCCGAGCACGCCGCCAAGTT
>CAZPCH010000237.1:0-2835 GCA_964585055.1 uncultured Christensenella sp.
GGTTGTTCTCCATCGTCAAGCAAAGCGGCGCCCTCCTTGCTAAGGGCTGGCTATTGGGGCTTCAGTTTGACGCCATGTTTACGGACAACCTCTACCTTTCCTGCGGCAGACACGCAGTGGAGGCGGCCATGGTACTCAAGCACGGGTTCATTGAGAAAGGCTATCCCCTCTTTATGGATTCTCCCACCAACCAGCAGTTTTTCATCCTGCCCAATGAAAAGATTCGAACGCTGAAACAACAGGTCTCTTTCGGCCTTTGGGATGCCGTGGATGGGGATCACACCGTGGCCCGCTTCGTCACAAGCTGGGCGACCACAAAGGAGCAGGTGGAAGCGCTCCTCAGCTTACTCTAACAAACAAAAGCAGGGCATACTTGGTATGCCCTGTTGTGTCTTTTCACCTTATTTGTACGTTTCTTCCAGCTCGTGCTGAATTTCCTCCGCACGGCGAATTTGGTCATTCAAATTCCATTTTCCGATATTCTCCCCGTCCTTTAGGAACATGGAGCCGCACTGATGGAAATAAAACTCAAGCCCCCGCTCCTTGGCCTCCAGATACAAATCTCGTACCCACTCGTAGCGGATGGGTCTTACGTCTGCCTTGGGCGCCATCTCGCCGCCGACGTTGACACACTTAATCAGCCCCGTGTCCAGATATTTCCCCAAGGTAATGGGCCCAATCAAGGGGGAGCAGAAGACCTCCCGATGCTTTAAAGGCGCATCCAGAAAGTAGGGCAGGCGGGTGTCTGCCATCTGTTGATTCTCAATGGAGATGCTCAAATGGAAATGCTCCCAGCCATCCCCCCAGTCGGGAGGCAGGCAGGCACGAATCCGCTCGGGACGCTTGGTGGTGGACACGAAGATGCAGTCTCTTCTGCGGCGAATAAAGTCCCAGCACCCCTGCCGCCACTCGTCCGCTTCCTCAATAAAGAAATCGGAAGAAAAGCAGAGCTTGACCAAAGAATGGGGCGGGCAGTCCTTGTCCTTCAGTTCATAGGTAGTTTTGCCCTTGGTAATGATGTTGGTATCTCGTCCATACCGCTTGTCCATTTTAAATACAAAGCAATTTTTGCAACCGGGGCTGGCCTTTTTGCACCCGTGCCACGGGTTCCATGGGATTGCTTTTTCAACTTCAGGATTCTGCATAGTATCACCTCCGTGATGCTCGTCGGTTTATAGATTAAACTTAAGTATAGCACATTTTCATCGAATTTTCCACAAAAGACGAAAAAAATGGGCGGTTTTGTTAAAATTCCAAAGGAAAATGCAAAGAAAAGCCTCCGCACCGTTTAGATGCGGAGTCAACATTTTTTGAATCCCGCTTATGCGTTGAGAATAAAGGCTTTGTAGGCCATGATGGCTTCGTACAAGTCAGCCTTGTTGATAATCTCATAGGGGGCGTGCATGGAGAGCACCGCCACACCGCTGTCGATTACGTTCATGCCGTACAGAGCGCAGATGTAGGCGATGGTGCCGCCGCCGCCCTGATCCACTCGACCCAGTTCCGCCGTCTGGAAGTGGATGCCGTTGTCGTCAAAGAGCTTGCGCAGAGAGGCCACGTACTCGGCGTTGGCATCGTTGCTGCCGGACTTGCCACGGGAACCGGTGTACTTGTTGAAGCATACACCCCGGCCAAGGTAAGCGGCATTCTTGCGCTCAAAACAGCCTGCAAAGTTGGGATCGTAGCCGGCGGACACGTCGCAGGAAAGCATGCGGCTGTTGCTCAAAGCACGGCGCAGCTTCAGCTCGCTGTACTGACCCAGCCGATCCATAATCTCCGCCATGGCATTTTCAAAGTAACGAGCCTGCATACCCGTGGCGCCTACGCTGCCAATCTCTTCCTTGTCGGCAAAGATGCAGCAGCAGGTGGTTTCGGGAATCTCTTCAATGGAGAGCAGGGCATCGAGGGAAGCATAGGCGCATACACGATCGTCGTGGCCGTAGGCCAGAATCATGCTCCGATCCAGACCCAGATCCCGAGCCTTTCCAGCGGGCACTACTTCGATTTCGGCGGACAGGAAGTCTTCCTCCTCAATGTCATACTTCTCTTTCAGAAGCTGCAGTATCAGCGCCTTGCAGGGGTTCTTTTCGCCCTCAGGCAAGTCGGTCATGGGACGGCCGCCAACGATAACGTTGAGATCCTCGCCCTCGATGACCACGGCGGCCTTCTTGCCCATCTGATCGCCGGCCAGATGGATAAGCAGATCGGAGATGCTGACCACGGGGTCGCTGTCCGCTTCGCCGATGACCACGTTTACAATGGTGCCGTCCTTCTTGGCCACTACGCCGTGAAGCGCCAGAGGAATGGTGACCCACTGGTACTTTTTAATGCCGCCGTAGTAGTGAGTATCCAAATATACAAGATCCGTGTCCTCATACAGGGGGTTCTGCTTCAAATCCATGCGGGGGCTGTCAACATGGGCGCCTACGATGTTGATGCCGCTTTCCAAAGGCTTTTTGCCGATGATGTAAAGCTGAATGGCCTTTCCCATGGTGTTCACATACACTTTATCGCCGGGGACAAGGGTCTGCTTGCTGTCAAGGCTTACAAAGCCCTTGGCTTCTGCCAGACGAATGGCTTCGCTGACGCATTCCCGCTCGGTCTTGCCGGCATCCAAAAAAGCCTTGTACCCATCCGCTTTGTCCATAAGCAGGGCTTCGGTATCAGGGGTATAGGTGGTCCAGGCGTTTACTCGTTCCATAAAATCCTCCATGTGCTTTTTCTCTTAGTATACGACAGTTTCTCATCTTTGTAAAGAAAGGGAGCCCCTTCTTTTCGTATATATCTTGTAGCGAGAGAGGGGGCGGCGGAAAGGCGGAGCCTTTCTCTTAGCCA
>CAZPCH010000238.1:0-2830 GCA_964585055.1 uncultured Christensenella sp.
ACTATACCACTTCAGCTGAATCGGCTTCCCCTTTGTTTTGCATTTTTATTTGATTCATGCTCCTTACGCCCGCTCCAAAGTGAGCAAGTCCAACCGAGGGGGGTTAAACAGGCGGGGGATTTTGTTGTGGCTCCCCGCCCCCGCAGAAACGTACATCACCGTACCTTCCTTTTTGTACAGTACCTCGCAGTAGCGGGGCAGAAACCCCTGTTCAGGAGCATAAAGGCCTCGGCCAAAGAGCCGCCACTGTCCCCCGTGGGCGTGGCCGGAAAGCACCAAGTCCGCCCCTGCACGGGCGTAGCGGTCTATGTTCTCCGGGCGGTGAGCCAGCAAAAGGCGAAATCCCTCCCCGCTTAAAACCTTTTTTAGTTCCGCCTCAGAAACGCCGTCCCGAACCCCAGCCAGCGTCCAACTGCAGTTTCGATTCTCCATGATCACGGAGGCGTTGTCCAAAAGATGCACCCCCATCTGCACCAGTTCCTTGCGGTATGCCTCCTGATACTGAGGCAGTTTTTTCTCGTGATTGCCCTCCACAAACCAGACATCGCTCTTTTTGCAGGCATAGCGGGCAAAGGCAAGGGCGTTTTTGTGCCGCATGGGATGGTGCCAGTCAAATAAGTCCCCCGTCACCGCCAGCAAGTCCCATTGAAGGGTATCCATAAGCTCCATGAGCCCTTGACCATCCTTGCCGTAGGCGCAGTCATGCAGATCGCTGATTTGCAGAATGGTGAGGCCTTCCAGTTCCTTGGGCAAATGGGGCAGAGGAATTCTTCTTTTCACCACCCGCAGCCGTCGGCAGTCTATAATGGCATAGAGCAAGAAGCAGAGCAGGACGCTCCCCAGCAACAGGCACACGGTCAGCATAATTCCTCCCCCAGCACAAACCGCCACGGGCGAGCCTGATCCTCTTGGCTGGCATAGCCGATGCCCACACGGGGAGCGGCGGTATAGGCAAAGCGCTTTCCGTCATCCAAAAGGGACAAGCGGGAGCCTGTCAGCAGGTTCTCCCCGTTAAAGCTCCTGTCCACCCCCAAAGCCTTGGTCAGCTTTCCCGGCCCTTGGGCTCCCTGACAACAGCGAATCAGCACCCCTTCAGGGTGCTCCTCGGGGCCGGTGATGATGTTCAGCAGGCTATGCATGCCGTAGCACAAATACACGTACACGTGCCCGCCGGATGTATACAGCATCTGCGTGCGGGGCGTTCGCCCCTTGTGGGCGTGGCAGGCGGTGTCCTCCGTGCCGTAATAGGCCTCCGTCTCCGTAATACGCAGTTCCTTCTCCCCCACCCTTAGAATCTTTCCCAGCAGCAGCGGAGCGGCTTCATAGGCGGGGAGGGCATAAATTTCGGCAGCTACAGCCTTCATTGAGGACGACTGTCGGCAATGAGCCGACTCATAATATGGTCATAGTTGGTGTGGGGCAAGAGACAGTTGCTGCAGTCCTTAATGCCTCCGGGCAGCATAACAAAGCCGCCGCCGCAGTTTTCCTTGAGATACAAGGGGCAATAGCAGAACTGGCAGGAGAACTTAGCTTCGTCCACCCCCTTGTGGCAGGGGAAATAGGGGCAGAACCGGTTCTGCACAAACTTCCACCCTTCGGGAGTCTCCTTATGAGAACGTCCCCGTGCCCACTCCTCCTTGGTCATGGAGTAAGCCCACTCGTCGCTGACCTCCCCCGTCGGCAGGTACACTCCCGCCTTACGGTGACTACCCTCCCGAATGAAGCCGCACTTTTCAATCACACGGCGGGAGCGCTGGTTGGGGGCGCTGTGGTAGACGGTGAGAATGTCCATCTCCAACCGGCCGAAGGCATAGTCCATAAGCCCCCGAACGGCTTCGGGCATAAGCCCCATGCCCCAGTAGGGCTTGGCCAGCACATAGCCAATCTCTCGGCTCTTTACCGCTTCCCCGTTGCGGAGGTTGTTGTGCAGACCCACGGCTCCGCAGATTTTCCCCGTGGGCTTGTAGATAAGGCACATTTCCACCCCGGGACGGCATACGTTGGTCAAATAGTCCCGGCTCTCCTCTACGTTCTTATGGGGCCGAAAGCCGGCGCATAGGGCTACCTCCGAATCGCTCATATAGGCGGCAAAGGCCTCCTCGGCATCCTCCGGCACCCAGGAGCGGGCGTACAGCCGTTCCGTTTCAAAAATCTTTTCCATCTTTCCGTTCCTCCCTTATCTGTCTTCTTCGATTACATTCGCCAAGGTGCCCTGCCCGTAAAGAGCGGCCACATCCTGAAGTCCTCGTAAAATCTCTTCATGGGAAAAATTCCCCTCTGCCAGCAGACTTTCCTCCTGCCCCGCAAGATACTCATAAAAGGCCAGTGCTTCCCGCAAAAGACCCTTATCCCCGGGGTGTTCTTCCATGCGGGAAAAGAGCAAGTCTTCCCCTTCGCAGATGCGCCCCGTCTGCGCCAGCATCAGGGGGGACAGCTCCTCCCCCGTCCATGCCGTCTCCACAGACAAGGGTTCCGGTTCTCCCGCCGCCTTTCCCGTCAGGAGTTTTAAAAGCGCTTGTATAAGCATGCGAATCTGCAGCATGACGTATCCCGTTTCCAGCATACTATACCTCCATGGTGCCGATCAATTCTATCATGCGGGGAATGAGGGTGCACCGTGCCTCATGATAGCGGGCTTTTTGTTCCTTGGGCATGCCGATTAGGGGCTGCCCGACGGCGGAATTGTCGCTGACCACGTGTAAAGCCATGGCAGGCTTCCCCCACAGTGCCGCCAAGCGGTAGAAGGCAGCCGTCTCCATTTCAATGCACTCCGCCCCTGTGGAGCGGATAAAGGGCAGGTGGGCATACTCCGCAAAAATGGAGTCGGTGC
>CAZPCH010000239.1:0-2827 GCA_964585055.1 uncultured Christensenella sp.
CTTATCTATATTATGCCCGCCCTTGTGCCGGACAAGACCATAGGGGTGTACATGGCCGAGCCCGTGGCGGACGTCATCGCCATGACCTGCACGGGCCTGCTCTTTACCTGGCAGTTTAAAAAGGCCTTGAGGAAACTGGAAGAAGAGCCGATAGGGCAGTGAAGAGATAAGAGATAAGAGATTAGGTAGGGACGGCAAGCCGTCCCTTTTATCCCTTCAGTCCTGCTTCGCAATTCCCCTTGCACATCAAGGGGAGCCATGCATGAATAAGTTGCTTTCACGGCTAAAAGCAAATGCGAGATGAAGCCTCTTGCAACGTTAGGCTCCCCTTATTGTGTAAGGGGAGCTGGCTTGTGACTGGAGCGAGAGCGGAAGGAACAAGACTGAGGGGATAAGCAAAAGGAAGGGATGCAAAGCATCCCTTCCTTATCTTTTATCTTTTATCTTTTATCTTTTCACTCTTCACTCTTCGTTTTCCCCTGCCCCAGGCCGTTGCGGTGCAGATCCAGCACGCCCGCAAGGAAAATGCCCTGTGCGGCGATGTTGGTGCCCTCGGCCATCCAGTGGGAGCTGGCCTGAGCAAAGTCACGGGAGGAAAGGTACCCCATGCCCAGCATGAGCACGAAGGCGAGGGCGAACCAGAGAATGGCCTTTTTTCGCCCGATTCTGGCGGCCAGCACACAGAGGCTTGCGCACAACCCCGTGGTGCCCAGCACGGTCATGGCCACAAAGACCATGGTGCCGGTGAACACCGGGGGCACGGCGGCAAAAGCGGCGGTCGTTCCCTTCTTTTTGGCCGTGAGCATCCACACAAGCCCCGCCGCCGTCAGCACGAAGCCCAGAGACTGGACGGGGAAGAACATGCTGTTCAGGGGCTGGAAGTCGCAGACGCCCAGAGCGTACAGCAGCTTCCAACCGGCCTTGCAGAACCCGGCCAGAAAAATCATCAGGGTGCCGGCGGAGAAGAGGGAGTAGGCGCCCCGGCTCATTCTGCCGTATAGATCCTTCTGCAAAAGCAGAGCGGAGGCAAGAAACAGGCCAACGGGCACAAAGTCTGTCAGCGCCATGGGCACCGTCATGTTATTTTTCCTCCTTAATCAGGTGGTACAAAGGCACAAAGGGCAGCAGAATGGGGGTATGGTCGGCATAGTTCCGATAGACGGGATCCTTGCCGTAGCGGGCGGACTGCCGCTTCTCCAGACGCTGGGCGCCGTTGAACATGATGTACACGATGCAGATATAGCCGATGATAGCGGTGAGCCACTGGCCAAGGCCGCTGAGGACGTTGAGACTGCCTACCAGCACACCCGTCCAGAAGAGGATTTCGCCCAGATAGTTGGGGCAGCGCACCAGCTTGTAGAGTCCCTCCGTGGCCACCATGTTGGGGTTCACGGCCTTCTGGTCGCTCTTCTGCTTGTCGGCCAAGGTTTCCATGCCGAGACCGAAGAGGCTGATGGCCACGCCGATCCAGGGGAGAAGGCCGCCGGCACCGCCGTTGTACTGGCGGAAGAAGACGGGGCTGGTCTGGGCCACATACAGAATGCTGACGGGCACCCAGATGCAGGCCTTCACGAAGATCGGCATGGGCTTCTCGGTGGTGGTGACCTCCTTGAGGGTCTTGCGGTAGGCGGCGTTTTTAATCTCCCGATAGAGGAGGAAGCCGGAGAGGCGGGCGCCGTAGAGGACGAAGAGGGCGCACTGGAGATAGTGCACCAGAGTCATCTGCTCATGGAAGAGGATGACCAAAGCAATGCCGATGCCGGCCACGGAGAAGCCGTAGCCGATGGAGAGGAAGTATACGAACTTGTAGAAGCCCACGGCGCACAGCACGGCGGACACTACGGTCAAAATCCACAAAAATTCCCAACCCATAATCGCATCTCCTTACTTATTGAAGCTGTCTTGAATGTACTGCTTGAAGCTGTGCTCTCCGGCCTTGACGTCGGCCACCATGGACTCGGTGAGGGTCCACTTGGAGAAGCGGAGGATGGCTTCCTTGCCGTTCTTCTTGAACTTGTTGATAAAGGCCAGCACGTCAAAGAGGAAGGGCGGGGCATGCTTGATGACGGGCTCCTTGCCGGCGGCGGCGAAGCACATGTTGGCAATCTCCTCATAGGTGTAGGTTTCCTTGCCGCCGATGTCCACGATGCCGTTTTCGTCGTTGAGATGCGCCACAATGTAGTCGCCGAAGTCGGGGGTGTCGATGACGTTGGCGCTGACGGGGGTGCTGCCCAGCAAGGTCACTTCGCCCTTTTCCACCATGGGCTTGAAGACCTTGACGATGTCGTAGAAATAGCCCGTGGGACGGTAGATAATGTAGGCAAGGCCGCTCTTTTTCAGCTCTTCCTCCACCAGATACTTGGCGTGGAGCATGGGCACCTTGGGGGCCTTGTCGGCCTTGAGCACGGAGATATAGATGAACTTCTTCACCCCTGCGGCCTGAGCTTCCCGCAGAAGGTTCACGTTGCCCTGATAGTCAATCTCGTAGTTGGTCACCGTGGCGGAGGTCTTGGTGAGACCTACGGTGGTGATGACCATGTCCGCACCGTCGCACAGACCCTTGAGAGAGTCGGGCTTGGTGACGTCGATCTGCCGGAAGGAGAGCTTTCCTTCAAGACCCAGATCCTTTTCCATCATGTCGGCGGCCACGACCTCGTGTCCTGCCTTGAGCAGGGAGCGGAGGATGTCGCAGCCAAGGTTGCCATAGGCGCCTGCCCGTACGATTTTCATAGTGTGTCTCCTTGTTTTTTATGCTGTGAAGTTTTTGGGGGCGGGGGGCGGCGGAAGGGCGAAGCCCGTCTCTTGGGCGCAGTGGGGCTTTCTGCCC
>CAZPCH010000240.1:0-2823 GCA_964585055.1 uncultured Christensenella sp.
TCAGGCAATACCGTCAGAGCGCAGCCGTAAATCTCCCCGGGGAGCTGTTTCAAGGGACGCTTTTCCTCATGGAAAAAGGAGGAGGTGACGATTTCCACCTCATGCCCCCGCTCTTTCAGCATACGGGCAAGGTACAAAAATCGGCTGTTGTTCCCCTCCGGCGCCTCCAAATTCCCCAAATACTGGGCGGCGATGACGATATCCACAGGCTTGTCTCCCTTCTTCCCCTTAATTCTTTACTCCGCCAGCGCTCCCGGGGGCACAATCACCACGCTGTCATACATGAGCATGACCACGCCCTCCTCATAGTCCCCAAAGACGGGCAATGTCTCTTCCCCCTGCACGTTTTTCTCCATGCGCTTGAAAAAGTCCACCCCTGCCCCGTAGGCATGGAGGTACGCCCCGCCGAAACGGGGGTTGATTTCGGAAAGATAATATTCTCCGTCCCTATAGAAAAAGTCCATATCCACGGGGCCGCAGAAGTCCAGCGCCTCTGCGATTCTTTGAATCAGGGCAAAGAGCCTCTCGTCCTTAAAGGACACGGTCTTGCTGGCGCCGCCGATGCGGGTCTCCAGCTTCCGCTTGGTAAAGGCGGACACGGCCTTTTTGCTGACGGCGTCCACGTACACATCTGCGTCCAAGTCCGCCCCCGTCATAAGCTCCTGCACCATCAAAGTCTTATCCGCCTCCATGGCCGCCTGCAGGGTGTTCTCATCCTCCACCCTCCGTGCCCCCACGCTGCCGCTACCCGTGCGGGGCTTTATAAAGACGGGGAAACTTACCTCCCCCTCTTTCAGGGCTTTTTCAAAGGAGGGGAAGTCTCCCCAGCTTTGCACCGTGGGAATCCCCGCCTGCTTTAAAAAGCGGAACATCTCAAACTTATCAAAGCACAGCTTGGCCGTCTGCTCCTCAGGGCAAAAGACCCGCACCCCCAGGGCCTCAAACCTTTCTTTGTGCTGAGCCAGCAGGGCAATCTCCGGGTCAATAAGGGTGGTAATGCCCTGAATCTTCTCCCTGCGGCAGATTTCCAAAAGTCTGTCTATATATGTGGGGTCGTCTATGCGGGGCACCAGATAGTGTACATCCCCCATGTACAAGGCGGGGGCGTAGGGGCTCATGTCCGCCGTCACCAGCTTGGAGCCTGCCTTTGCCGACGCCTTAAACTCCTTCATCAGTTCGCACCGCCGCCCGGCACTGCAAAACAGCATGTTCATGTTCAGTCCTCCTTTTTCTCCGTTGCCTGAGGCTCCAGCCCCAGCACCTGCTCCATAAGGGCTAAAGAGGGACGCTTTCGCACCAGGCGCATTTGCCCCGCCTCCAGTGCGTATACGGGAGGATGCCGCCGAATGAACATGCCCTCAAAGCTCATGGTGTAGGCCCCCACCCGCTTATAGGTCACCGTGTCCCCGATCTCCAAGGCAGGCTCGTTTTCAAGGCGCATAATGCGGTCGTGATCCATGCAGGTGTAGCCGCACACAATCTGCAGGGGCACTTTTTCCCGCTCCCATCCCGTGCGCTCATAGAGATACCGAGTCTTTTTCCACAGAGGATCCAGATTCACCCGTCCCCCGTCCGTGGTGACGATGCGGCCGTAGGGGGTCTGCTTTACGTCCGTCACCGTGGTCACAAAGTCTGCCGCCGAGCCGATGAGGGCGGAGCCCGGCTCAATCATCAGCTTTATTCGCCGCCCCTTTTCCGATTGGCGGAGCTTTTCGGCCATGGTGCCAATATACGTTTTGGCCGTGGGCTTTCCCGGCACACCGCCGAAAAAGCCGCCCCCCATATCCGCATACTCCACATCCAAATCATATTTTTCCAGCAGCTCCGCCGCCTTCTCGGCCATGTGCCCGTAGACGGCAGGACTGCGGGTAATGCTGTTGCAGTGGAAGTGAAGGCCTGAAAGGCGCACCTTTTTGCAAGCCAAAAGCCTCTTTAGCGCCCACAAAAAGTCCCCGTTTTCATAGGAAAAGCCGAAGCGGTACCCTTCCCCCTCCAGTCCCACGTCCTCCGGGCACAAAGGGCTCAAGTCTAAATTCACCCGCAAACCTACGGGGTACACCTGCCCCTCGGGAAGCTCCTCCAGCCAGCTTAGTTCCCGCCGGGAGTCTATATGCACAAAGGCCCCTTCCGTCACCGCCTGCAAAAACAGGGTCTTCCCCTTTATGGGGCCGTTGAACACAATCTCCCCGGGGGCAAAGCCCACGTCCCTTGCAAGCAGATATTCATCGTCGGAAACCACTTCCGCAAGAACCCCCTGCTCCTTCATAAAGGAAAGCACATAGGCGCAGGCATTGGTCTTTACGGAATAGGCAATATGCCCTTCCCCCCACTCCTCTTCCAGCGCCTGCCGAAAGGAAGAGAGGTTTTCCTCCATAGTATCCCGATGAATGAGAAAATAGGGTGTCTCCATGCTTTACTCCTGTCCGCTTCCCGTAAAATCCGCCATGGTGTCCTGCGTGTCTGCGTTGACGCCCTCTCTGCCTAAAACCCTGCAGAGGGTCATCCAAAAGATTTTTACATCCAGTTGAAAGGACATATGCTCCGCATACCACACATCCCGCTCAAACTTCTGCTCCCAGCTTATCTCGTTCCGCCCGTTGACCTGAGCCCAGCCGGAGATCCCCGGCAGCACATCGTGGCGGTGTCTCTGGGCTTCCGTATACAGGGGCAAGTAGGCCGTCAGCAGAGGTCTTGGGCCGATAAAGCTCATGTCCCCCTTGAGGATGTTCAAAAGCTGGGGCAGTTCGTCAAGGCTCATGGCACGGATTCTCCGCCCGGCCTTGCTCATGCGCTCCATATCCGACAGAGGCTTTCCGTCCCGCT
>CAZPCH010000241.1:0-2807 GCA_964585055.1 uncultured Christensenella sp.
CGTGCCAAATCCCGTGATCTGGCGCGGGAAAAGCTCAAAGACCCGGAATATCGGGATGCGCGCAATGCCAAAAGGCGGGTTCCCCCCGCACCCTGCCGCGCGTGACAAACGATTCTCCCATCGCTGCTGCCCGCCTCCGTGCTGGCATGACCCAGGCACAGCTTGCTCAGGCTGTCGGTACGGCGCAAAACGCCGTTTCCGCCTGGGAAAACGGCGTGCGAATTCCCCGGGCGGATATGCTGCTCAAAATCGCCCGGGCGCTGGGATGTCCCATGGAGTCCCTGCTCCCCGATCGGTCGGAATAAGCCCTTCGGGGCTTTTTTTATGCGATTTTTTCCATAAATGCGTAAATGTATGCCCCTGCTGTCCACTCGCTGTAGCGGATCATGGGCTGCTCCACCAGCCGATACCCCGGATATTTGCGCTCAAAGAGCGCTTTTGCCTCGTTTTGCGCTGCCTGGGCAATGTCCCGCGCGTCGCGCCGGGAGAATTTCCGGCTGCTCTCGGTTTCCTGGGGCTTTTTCAGGTTTTTGCTGCATGCCCATTTGCGCTTCAGCAGCTTTTCCTGGGTGGTTTTGCGCTGGGTAATGTAGTGGGCAAAGCCGCTCAGTCCCTTGTCCTGGATCTGCACCCGGTCTACCCGCGCCAGCCCCTTGCCCCAAAGCTGCTCTATCTCGTCCCGGCCCAGCACACCTCCTGTCAGCACCATGTGGATGTGGTGCCGCTCCCGTTCTGTGCCTGCGCCCGTTGTCTCGATCACGTAGATGTATTTTAATTCCTGCCCCGCTTTGCCAAATCGCGTCCGCAGTTTGGCTATCATGTTCCGCGCGTCCTTCTGCGCCTGTTTTTCGTCGCAGCCCTCCGCTGCCGTCAGGTGCGCCAGCAGATCGCCCCTGCCAAAGTTGGCGTTCATCAGCCTCGCCAGCCGCTTTTGGGCGTTGCGCATATTGATTTCCTTCTGCGCCGCCGTTGTCACGCCCTTTTTCTCGCGGCTGGGCGCATGATCCACCGCCAGCACAGGAAACATCTCGCATTCCAGGTATTTCCCCGCCCTGATGGTCTTGGTGCGGTAGAGCAGTACGCCCCTGCTCTGATAATGCCCGCCGTCCAGCGTGTAATCTGTCTCCCGGCTTTTGTATGCGCGCATGGTTTATCCTCCCTGTGTTCGGCTGCTCCTGCTTTAGCCCGCTTCGCGGGCGGCTACTACGGTTTTTCCTGTCTATGGCTCCAATCTGCCTTTTCTTTTTCTTCTGCCCTTACCTCTGTTGTTTCGGGGGGAACAGGTTTTGGGGGATGGCAGCCCTTCTCCCCAAGTGACGCGCTTGCCTTAGGCAGTAGCGCGTGGTCAGGAGCAGCCCCGAAGGGGATGCGACGCGGCTTGCGCCAAGTCTTCTCGCCCAGTGGCATGCTTCCGCGTAGCGGAGTAGCATGCGGACACCCTCCATTTGTTAATACCCTATACAAGCCCGATTTGCCGAGCCTCCCACTCAGCCTGCATCCCGCCTGGTTCCCGGGGATTTAGATAGCGCCCGTTTCCACGAGCGCCATCTAAATTTCCGTTCCATTCCTTCCTATTTTAACAGGTATTTTCCCTGTTTTAGAGGGTGTCGCCGTCTGCTTTCTCTGCCGCATCCGGTAGCGGCGGAAGCTCCATCCAGTGGGTTACCCGCAAGTCCAGCTCTTCATGCCCCCAGTGCGGCTTTTTCCCCTCTGCGTAATAGTATTCCGTGCTGATGTGCCGCCGCCCCAGCTGCCCTTTGATCAAAAATGCGCAGCAGACCAGATATTTCCCGCTCTCCTCCGGCTGCTGCTCTTCCACGCTGCGCCATTGCATTTCTGCTCCCTCCTTATTCTTCCAGCATGCTTAGCTGCTCGTTCGCCCGCGCAATCATCCCGTCCCCTAGCAGCTCATAGCTTTCTGTGCAGCAGCCCTTGTCCTTTTCCTCAAATCGGATGCTGGTTTTGCATTCGTGCCCGAAATGGATGGGGCTTCTCCAGCATGCTTCCCCGGTCTGCTCGTTCATTTCTTGGTAACGATAGCTGTTAATGTCCAGCCGCAGAAGGATGGTGCATGCGCTGGCCTTTTTCTGCTCCATCCCTGCCACGCCGCGCCGGATCGCGTTGTCCAGGCTTCTGCGCATCTCCCGCAGCGCGTCGCATTCCAGGCAGATTTCCATTCTGTTATCCATTCATTTTCCTTTCCAGGCGTGGGGTGTCCGCCCCGCCTCTTTCACGTTGCATTCCCTGGGCGGCGTGCGCCGTATGCGCCCCGTTGCATAGGTGTAATCGCAGCAGCGCATGCCCGGCGCGCCTGATCTTGCCAGGTGCTTGTAGTATTTGCAGCCCTTGCAGTATTGGTCTTTTACCAGCCATTCATCGTCTTCCGGCTTTGCCTTGTCCTGCTTTTGCGGCTTCTTTGCCTTCTGGCTTTCCCCTTTCTGCCGCCTCCTCCATGCGCCCATCCCCGCTTTCCTCCTTCCTCTGCCCATCCGAGCAGTAATCATCTGCCCATACCGTGCTAACGCCGTGGCACTCATCCCCCCGGCCAATGGTGCATATGGATATGCCGGGGTCGAATAACTGTGCTTTGTTTTTTGGCACAGGCGCGCAGTATTTGCACTCCGTGCAGCGCACGTTTGCCGCTACGCCGTGCGATTCCAGCCAGCATGCAAGGCTGATGCTGTCCTCTGCATCCAGCAGCCCGGAGCCTTTGACGATCTCAAGCAGCCGCCGCTTGTTATCCATCTCTTTCCTCCTGCTGCCGCCGCGCGGCCATAGCCGTGTTATACATCAGCGCAGCCACAGTC
>CAZPCH010000242.1:0-2803 GCA_964585055.1 uncultured Christensenella sp.
ATTTCCTCGTCCGCTTCTTTTTGCTCCTCCTTGGAATAGGGAACAAAGGCATGGGCATCGGAGTCGTACCGCCCGAGGGCTATTCTCTCCATCCTCTTTGCATACGCTTCATAGCTGTTCGTTCCTTTCCGTCTGCCTATGGGGGTGGGAATTATTTGATTCATAAGAAGAGCAAGCACATCCCGCATTTCGGAAAAACTGTTTTGAGAAAGACGAATGATGGGATATGGCCCTTGGGGCATTTCCAAGTCGGCGTCTATGTTGACCTGAAAGTTGGGCAAATCAAGCCTCCATTGCCATTCGTTCGGAAGCGCATAAGGCGAGGGAGCGGGCGTTGGGGTGCCGGACGGTTGTCCCTCCGTTGCCTCCATTTCCTGCGCCTGTGCCTCGGCAATGCGCTGTTCCAGCACTCCGTCCCCCTTGTTTACGACAGCTTCCCTTTCCGGGGTAGGCTGGCAGGCGCAAAATGCGCCCGCCAGTAAAAGGAGAATACAAAGAACTCTCTTTTTCATGCTATATTTCATCATTTTTCACCTCGCAATTTCGTATTTCCTCTTTATTATCTATTAAAATTGTAGCATGTTGGAGTTAAGGCGGCAACGGCACCCCTGGGCAAAAGCTGTCAAATAGTTGTAAAAAATGCTTGCGGTTAGTTTGATTAGTGGGGGTGCTGCGTTCCCTCATCCACGCAAACCACAAGGTCTTCACGCCTCGGCTGTGCCCCAGACTTTCCTTTTTTGCTCCCTATCATAAAAAAATCCAAATTTAACCGCCTATTGCCACAAAGAATTTTTATCGTGGTAGAAAAAAACTTTATTTTGCCCTTGCGTGAACGGAAAAATTGCTATATAGTATATTTTGTCGGGAAGCGGACGCATATACTCAAAGCGAGGAGACACGGCAGTATGGATTTGTTTTACAAGATTATCGCCCTGCTGGGCGGACTGGGCATGTTCCTGTACGGCATGCAGGTTATGGGAGACGGGCTTAAGGGCAGTTCCGGCGGTGCCATGAAAAAGGTGCTGGCCAAGGTCACCAACAAGCCGATCATGGGCTTTTTGCTGGGCATGCTGGTCACCTGCGTGATTCAGAGCTCCACGGCCACCATCGTCATTCTGGTGGGTCTGGTAGGAGCAGGCTTTTTGAGCTTCCGCCAGTCCGTAGGCATTGTGCTGGGGGCCAACGTGGGCACGGCCATAACCTCTCAGATTATCCGCCTGATGGATTTGCAGGCAGGGGCCGGCAGTCTTCTGTATTTCTTTAAAGCCGACAACCTGGCTCCCATGGCGCTGATTATCGGCATCATCCTCATTATGTTCGTCCGCAAGGGAAGCAGCTCCAAGACCATGGGCACCATCTGCTGCGGCTTCGGCATTTTGTTTATGGGGCTGATGTACATGAGCGAAGCGGTGGGAAGCCTTCAGTCCTCCATCTCTTCCCTGCTGACCGCCTTTGAAGATAACTATTTTCTGGGCTTCTTGGCCGGCGTTGGGGTGACGGGTGTCATTCAAAGCTCCTCTGCGGTCATCGGCGTCATCCAGTCTCTGGCCAGCACCGTGGGACTCCCCTTCAACGCCATTTTCGCCGTCATCATCGGCGTCAACATCGGCGACTGCTTGACCACCTTTTTGGTCAGCCGCATCGGCGCCAACTCCAAGCAAATCCGCACCACCCTGGTGCATATCATCTACAACGTCTTTGCCGCCCTGCTGATTATCGTTGCCCTGTTCATTGGAAGAACCACGGGACTTCTCTCCGACGAGCTTTGGCACACCGTCCTCAAATCCGGCGGTATTGCCAACGTTCACTGCCTGTTCCGCCTTGTGCCTGCGGTGCTTCTTCTCCCCTGTGCCAACCTCTTTGCCAATCTGGCGGAGAAGCTGGTGCCGGACAAGTCCTTTGACGAGGAGGATGCCCAGCTGGAGGATCAGCTCAAGGAGCTGGATCCCCACCTGATTGTCAGCCCCTCTCTGGCTCTGGATTTGACCTCCAAGCTGGTAGGCAACATGAGCGACGTAGCTTTGCACAACTATGACGGCGCCATCCGCCAGATTTACCAATTTGACCCCCAGCGCAGCAAGCGCATTGACCAGCGGGAGCATATGCTGGACCGCATGACAGACGCCGCCAGCCAGTACATTGTAGCCGTCTCCTCCCACGTCACCTTGGAAAGCGACATGCAGGAGCAGAATTTCCTCTTTAAGGCCATTACCGCCTTTGAGCGCATCGGCGACTTGGCCGTAAATATCACCGACAACATCTACGCCCTTCGGGAGATGGACAAGTCCTTCTCGGCTCAAGCCATGGAGGAATTGAAAGTGGTGGCGGACGCCGTGTGGGAGAATCTGCAGAACACCGTGACCGCTTACAAAAATATGGACATGGACGCCGCCCGCCGTGTGGAGCCCCTGGAAGAGGTCATCGATGAGATGATTGAATACCTGAAGGCCAAGCACGTGGAGCGCATGACCAAGGGGCTGTGCGACATTCTGGGGGGCATTCAGTTCCAGAACATTCTCTCCAATCTGGAGCGCATTTCCGACCAGTGCTCCGACATGGCCGTATACATTCTGGAGCGGAAGGATGAGACCATTGTGGGGCAGGAGCATTCCTATGTCCACAATCTCCACCACTCTGACAACCCGGCCTACGCCGCCGCCTTCAAAGCCCGGTATGACCACTATTTCGGCCGCATCCGCCCCTCGGACGGCAAATAAGCCTACGGCAGTGAAATTCGCTCGTTGTGCGGGTGAAATATGGCTTTGCCATGTGAAATCCGCCTGCGGCGGGTGAAATCTGTCCT
>CAZPCH010000243.1:0-2786 GCA_964585055.1 uncultured Christensenella sp.
CCTGCCACCAGTTTGTGGGCGAGGAGAAGTTTAAGCTGGGGGACATCTGGCAGGGGGTCACCAACGAGTCTCTGCGGGAGCAGTTCCGTGCCTGCAACGCCTACGCCCGTGAGGAGTGCCGTGACTGCTGGGCGAAACTCTATTGCTCCGGAGGCTGCGCCGCCAGCGCCTGCCACGCTACGGGGCCCAGGGAGGGGGTCTATGAGCCCGGGTGCGACTGGTTTAAAAAGCGCCTTGAGTGCGCCATCATGCTCCAGATTGCCGAGGCGGAACTGTAATGGATACCCCCGTGGCGGATTTCGTCCGTGCCTATGGGCAGGGGCGGGGGGTGCGCTTCCACATGCCCGGCCACAAGGGACAGCCCTTTTTGGGCTGTGAGGGCTGGGACATAACGGAGATTGGGGGCGCAGACGTTCTCTATGAGGACGAGGGCATTCTGGGGGAAAGCCAGAAAAATGCAACGAAGCTCTTTGGCACCGGCCGCACCTGCTACGCCGCAGGGGGCTCCTCTCAGTGCGTAAAGGCCATGCTGCGGCTGGCCCTTTTACACCGCCCTGAGGGAAGCGAGCCTTTGATTCTGGCCGCCCGCAACGTGCATAAGTCCTTCGTCTTTGCCGCCGCTTTGCTGGGCTTTGAGACGGAGTGGCTGTATCCAAGGGAGCGGCTGTCTTTGTGCAGCTGCCCCATAGAGCCTGGGGACTTGGAGAAGACCCTGCGGTCCCTAACCAAGGTGCCGGCGGCGGTATATGTGACCAGCCCCGACTATTTGGGACATGAGGCGGACATTGAGGGGCTTGCCCAAGTGTGTCACGCCCATGGCACCCGCCTGCTGGTGGACAACGCCCACGGGGCCTACCTGCATTTTCTCCCGGCACCCCGGCATCCCATGGACTTGGGGGCGGATTTGTGCTGTGATTCCGCCCATAAGACCCTGCCCGTGCTGACGGGCGGCGCCTACCTCCACTGCCGCAAGGGCTTGGAGTCCGTTTTTGGGGCAGATATGCCTGAGGCTTTGTCCCTCTTCGGCAGTACCAGCCCCTCCTACTTGACCTTGGCCTCCTTGGATTTGTGCAATGCCTATCTGGAGGGGTACGGGGAAAGGCTGAAAAGCTGGGTCGAAAAGCTGGACGTCCTGAAAGCACGGCTGGAGAATCGGGGCTGGGGGGTGGAAAAAAGCGATTCTCTGCGCCTGACCCTGCGGGCAGAGGAAGGCGGCACGGGCTTTGCCCTCCACCAAAGACTGCGGGCGCAGGGCATGGAGTGCGAGTATGCCGACGAGGAATTTCTGGTGCTCATGACCACTCCCGAAAACGGGGAGGCGGCTTTGGATAAACTGGAGAAGGCCCTTGGAAAGGCGGAAAGGCCGCCGAAGAAGGTATCTTCCCTGCCCATGCTGAAGCCCCAGCGGGTGCTGTCCATGCGGGAAGCCCTCCTGTCCCCCCACGAGACCCTGCCCCTGGAGTCGGCCTTAGGCCGCATCTGCGCCGCCCCCACGGTAAGCTGCCCCCCCGCCGTGCCATTGATTGTGTCCGGGGAGATGGCGGACGAGGAAACTTTGGCCGCCTGCCGCCGCTACGGCATAGACAGGCTGGAAGCGGTGAAGGCATAGAAAATATTCAAATGCAAAGACCTGCTTTGTGCGGGTCTTTTTTAAAATGGAGGCGGTTTTTCTCACTGTTTCCTATAAAATATATAAAAAGGGTTGACAGGGGGCGTGGGCTGTGGTATCATGCCCCAGTAAAATTGAATCGCTGAGATAGAGGCGCAGGGCGCATGAGTACTCTTTGGCATACAGGCGGCAGCCGCCAAGAGGAAAGGGAACCTTGCCGAAGCCCAAGAAAACCGCCGATTTTCTTAGGCTGGGCCGTCAGAGAATATCTGCCGGACTGTCACAAAGTTTTGTGGAGCGCTATCGATGGCTGTTTGCAGAATGCCCCTTTGGGCTTTTTGCGTGCTGTTCCATGGATCGCTTGGCGGTCCATTTTTTTATCGAAAGGGGTTCGCCCCGGTTTTGGAAAGAAGGTATATGTTATGATGAAGAGACTGCTTCCCCTGCTGTTGAGCCTGCTGCTTTTGGGCACTGCCTGCGCCGCCCCCGCCGCCAATAATGAGGCGGAGAACGGTACCGGCGTGGAGGACGGGGTGCTGACCATCGGCATGGAGTGCACCTATGCCCCCTACAACTGGACCCAGATGGACGACAGCAACGGCGCCGTCCCCATTTCCAACGTTCCCGGCGCCTATGCTAACGGCTACGACGTAATGATTGCCAAAAAGATTTGCGAGCAGAATGGCTGGAAGCTGGAGATTGTCTCCACCGCTTGGGATTCCCTGTGCCCCGCCATTCAGTCCGGGGCTCTGGACGCCGCCATTGCGGGGCAGTCCATGACCGCCGAGCGCATGAAGGAGGTCAGCATGGCCGGCCCCTACTACTTTGCCGACATCGTCTGCCTAACCCGCAAGGACAGCGCCTTTGCAAATGCCTCCTCCATTGCCGACTTGGCCGGGGGCAAGTGCACCTCCCAGTCCGGCACCATCTGGTATGACACCTGCCTGCCCCAGATCCCCGACGTTCAGCTTCTGCCTCCCGCCGACAGCGCCCCCGCCATGCTCATGCAGCTGGAGACCGGGGCGGTGGACTTTGTTTGCACCGATTTGCCCACGGCCATGGCGGCTCTGGGACGGAACGAGGCGCTGGTGCTGCTGAACTTCTCCGGCACGGAGGGCGACGTTGGGTTTGCCACGGAGGAGGAGCGGGCCGAGAACGTGAACATCGGCATCTCCGT
>CAZPCH010000244.1:0-2769 GCA_964585055.1 uncultured Christensenella sp.
GAGCTGGCTGGCGAAGCATTAGCGTAGCCAGACTGAGGGAGAGAAGAAGTCTCTTGGGCGCTTTAGTTCTTAAGTTAATGACATTGCTCTGAGGAGGGAGCTGTCAGCTCGAATGCAATGAGAGATGACTGAGGGAGAGAAAAGTCCCTTGAGCACTTCGGTTCTTAAGTTAATGATATTTTCTGTGCAACGGGAGCGGGATATGGTATACTGTAGCCATGAAAGTATGCCCGGGAGGAAACGGCGGCGATGAAAAAGACCATGGATTTTGAGCAGGCGGTGCTGAGCTTCGGCTTGGGGGCGGAAATCAGCCTTCCCCGCCGCATGGAGATTTTAGCCGAAGGTTTTGCACGGAAGCTGACCGCCGAGGAGGTCAACGCCCGCTTGCTGGAGTCGGACTGCGAAGCCTTGTATCCCCGCAGTTTCCCCGAGGCCACGCTGCAGTATGCCTATGACCACGGCCTTTCCGTAGAGCAGTGGCGGGAGATTTTGGAGATGTGCCGGGTGGAGACAGAGGGGGAAGACCCCTTCCCCGGGGGAAAAATCACCTGCCGCCAGCTAAAGAAGTATGTGGAGGGGGCTTCAAAAGAGGGACTGGAGACAGCTTATGTGACCAGATTTTTGGCCGAGGGCATCGGGCAGGCTCAAAGCGGGGACGCCTTGGCGGCTTTTTTGCTTGAGAACAACGACAAGTTCTCCGAGGTGCGGGAGAAGGCACGGTATTATTTTTGCAAATATCTGCACCTGTACATTCAGGAAAAATGCGGGAATTACTATAAAAGCTGTGAGATTACCCAGCGGATGCAGAGGCAGTACGGCACCGCCCTCAAGGGAGAGGAGCGAGGGGTGCAGGAGAAGTTTGCCTTGGAGGAGCTGTGCTTTTTAAAGCCCCTGACCAAGCTCAAGCGGGAGGCGGGGCGCATGACCCCCACCATGACCCCGGAGGAGAAGCGGGCGTATTTGGAGGAGGCCTCCCTGACCCCCGGAGGCATCTTCGACGAGTTCAATTATTTCTACTTCGGCTATATATCCGTGGGCTGGATGGAGGTGCTCTTTGAACTGTACGGAGAGTTTCATGACTGGCCTGCCCACACGAAAATGCGCATTGCCCGCTCCTTGGGGCTTTGCGGCGGCCATCCTACTAAGAGCGAGGGGGAAAAGGCTCTGCTGGCCTTAGAAAAGATGGCGGCGGAGGAGCAGGCTCGGCAGGAGGCCGAGGAGCGGGAAGGCGCAGACGAAGCCATGCTCAAAAAGCTGTACCAGCGGGGACGCTCGGGGGAGGACTTCTTCAGAGATTTCATCTTGGGCAGGCGGGACATCAACCGCTCCACCCTGCTGAGTTTTTTGCTCTTCGTCCGTGCCAAGGTGCAGTTATCTCCTCAGGAAGCCATAACCGTGCCTCGGCTCAATCACATTTTGGTGAACTGCGGCTTCCCTCAGCTTCGGCCGGACAGACCCTTTGACGGCTTTTGCCTGCGGTTTCTCCGCTCTCGGGAGCCCATGGAGCTTTTGGAGGAGGAAGTGGAGAAACAGGTGACCCAAGGGAAGGATTTTTATCTTTACAAGGTCTATCGGGAGGCCTACTGCCACAGGGAGGAGCTGACTCAGTGGCTGGGCGTACGGGTGCAGGGCAATAGGTAAGGGCGGGCAATTTTCCGCCGACAAGGTTTTTTTAGAAAGGAGCGCCATGGGGCAGGAACGGATTAGACGGTGCATATTCTGCATGGAGGCGCTGGGGGAAGGCTCCAGCCGCTGTCCCCGCTGTTTTAAAGCGCCTTGGGACTATAGGCCCAAGGGGGACGATCTCATGCCCGAAACGGAGCTTCACGGCCGCTACCGCTTGGGAGCGGTGCTGGGGGCAGGGAGCTTTGGGTGCACCTATATCGGCTGGGACACGGTGCTGGACAAGGCCGTAGCCTTGAAGGAGTACGCCCCCTCGGGGCTGTGCGTGCGGGAAGAGGACGGCGCATTACTTCCCGTGGAGGAGAAGGCCTTTTTGGAGGGAAAGGCGGCCTTTTGGAAGGAAGCCCAGACGGTGTACGCCCGCTTTGACGTGCCCGGCATCTGCCCGGTGCTGGATTGCTTTGAGGAGAAGGGGACGGCCTACATGGTGGAGGAGTACATGCCCGGAGGCACCTTGGGGGAGATGCTGGAGAAGCGTCCCGGCCGCCGCCTCAGCTACGAGGAGGCACTGTCCCTCTTTGCTCCGGTGCTGGCGGGGCTGTCCCTGCTTCACGGCGAGGGGATTGTGCATTTGGACATCAGCCCGGACAACCTTATGCTGGACGGAGACGGAAGGCTAAGGCTTATCGATTTTGGCTCCGCCGTGGGAAAAAACCAAGGGGGCAAGCCTACGGCTAAGTATGGCTATGCGCCGCCGGAGCAGTTGGGCGCAGGGGGAAAGGTGGGGCCCTGGTCGGATCTTTATTCCCTGTGCGCCGTGCTGTATGAGTGTTTGGGCGGGGAGCGTCCTGCACCGGCGCTTCGGCGCATGGGGCGGGAGACTTTGACGCCCTTAAGCCGTCGGGCGGAACTGCCTGCGGAGGCGGAGAGCGCCATTATGCAGGGACTGGGGCTGGAGGTGCAAAGCCGCTTTTTTGCCCTGTCCCCCTTTATGGAGAAGCTGGGGGTACAGACACCCCAAAAGGCGGATTTGCTGAAAGCCCACAGAGTCTGCTGGGGAGAAATTTGGCTGGACGCCGTCTCCTCCCCCACACTGCCGAAGAAGCGGCGGCGGGGGCTGACGGGCTTACAGAAGCGGCGGCTTAT
>CAZPCH010000245.1:0-2767 GCA_964585055.1 uncultured Christensenella sp.
ACCGCCGCCCCCGCCCCTTTTGCCTCTAAACAAACACTCCCTCCGCAAAAAGCAGAGGGAGGTTTTCTTTATAAGATATCTATCAGGTTGGACAGCCGCTTTATGGTAATGTCGGAGTCCGGGTCGTTGCCCTCCGTCCGAATGCCGATGGCACGGAAGCGGCCTGCCTTGGCCGCCCGTACGCCGGACTTTGCGTCCTCAATGACCATGGCGTTTTGGGGCGGCACCCCCAGCAGAGAGGCGGCCAGCAGAAAGACCTCCGGGTCGGGCTTGGAGTTTTTAATCATGGTGCCGTCCGCCACGGCGTCAAAAAAGTTTTCAAGACCCAGCTGGCGGAGAATCAGCTTGGCATTTTTACTGGAGGAGCCCACGGCCAGCAGATACCCCCGCTGGCGCAGGGTGTGCAAAGTCATGCGCACGTCCTTGGAAAGATCCCCGGGGGTCATGGCGGCAAGATACCCCGTATAGAGGCTGTTTTTCTCCTCCGCCATGGCCAGCTTTTCCCCTTGGGAATAGAGACCGCTTTTTTCTCCCAGCAAAATCTCCAGACTCTCCATGCGGCTGACCCCCCGCAGGCGCCCGTTGGCCTGTTCGTCAAAGGGAATCCCCAGACTGTCCGCCAGCGCCTTCCACGCCAGATAGTGATACCTGTCGGTGCTGCAGAGCACCCCATCCAAATCAAAGATGATTGCGTAAATATCGTTCATGCCTTTAGTTGAAAGCCGTTCCTGGTAAACACCGGCAGCTTTCCCTTTCCTCCTGCGGTGACGGTCTGCCCGCCCTCATATTTCGTGCCGTCAAAGAAGTCGAACCACACACCCTCGGGGAGATATACCCGGCGGGACTGGGCATTTTCCTCCAGCAAGGGGGCCACCAGCAGATCCTCCCCCAGAAGATACTCGTCCTCTATGTTGAGTACCTGCTCGTCCTCAGGCCATTCATAGACCAGAGGCCGCATAAAGGGCTTGCCGTCACGGACGCATGCCCGGGCCGTTTCCCAAAGATAGGGGCGCAGTCTTTCGTGGAGCTTGTGCCAATAGCGCATTTCGTCCATAAAGCCGGGGGCATCATAGCTTTCCTCCATATTCCAGGGACTGCGCTCGTTGTTGCCCTGACCGCCGGGCATCAGCTCCCGAAACTGTCCCCCGTCCGGCTCGGAGTGCCACTGCATAATGGGACAGAAGCAGGCCGTCTGGGTGGCTCTGCGGTATAAATCCAAGGTGGGCAGAGGCCCTGCAAAGCCGCCCAAATCAAAGCCCCAGAAAAGGATGCCTGTGGCGGCGGCGGACAAGCCCGCCTTCAAAACGGCAGACAGCTCCCTGTTTTGGGACTGCTGATCTCCGCCCCAGTGGCAGGGAACGGTGTGCTGTCCCGAGAACCCGGCACGGCTGAAGATGACACCCTCTTTGCCCGCAAAGTCACGGTAGCTTTCCGTATACATTTTTGCATATCCGTTGACGCCTTCCTTGCCCGTGGTTCCGTCATAAAAGCGGGCATCGGTCCGGTGGATAAACTCCCCGCCGTCCGTCTTGAAGCCGTCTACGCCCATGTCCAATAGGTAGCGGCGCTTTTCAAACCAGCTTCGGCAGGTTTCGGGGTTGGTGAAGTCCGGCACCATGGAGCCGGGGAACCAGTGCCCCTCGGGAATGGTGTAGGGGGTGCCGTCGGCCATGGAGACGCAGAGCTTGCGGCAGACGGCGTCCTCCCGGTCAAGATCGTTTTGTACGTTGGGCACCTCTTCCTCCCCCTGCTTTTTATAAACGGGCACCTGCCAGAGAAGCAGCTTCAGCCCCTCAGCGTGGAGGGTTTGAATCATTTGCTTGGGGTCGGGCCAAGGGGAGTCGGAAAAGTCAAAGTCCTCATATTTCAGCCCCTGCCCGTGGGGGACGGGGGTGTACTTGGCCCCGTTCCAGATGTAAAAGGTGGCCTCGTCGCTCCACGCTTCCAGCACCGCCACGGAGGCTGGGAAATCATACCTCTTGAGCTTTTCAAGAAGGGCGTCTACGTCCCTTTGGCTGTTCCAGCGGTTGGCGGAAACCCAGATGCCCAGCGTCCATTTAGGGGGCAAAACCGCCGGGCCGAAAAGCCCCATGTACTCCCGAATCATTTCTTCCGGAGTGCCGGAAAAGAGCACCACGTCGGCCTTTTCGGGCAGGGTTATGTCGATGCAGTCTTCCTTAAAGGAAAAGACCGTGACCTCCTTCGTATCCGCATAGAGACCAAAGCCCGTGTCCGTCCAGAAAAAGGGAGCGGGACAGTAGGTTTTCTCCCCCTGAAAGCAGAATTTTTCCTGCACCGCATTGACGACCGTCTTCCCCTTCTGGTTTAGACTGTCGTACTTTTCCCCCATGCCGTAAGCGCCCTGATAGCGAAGGCGGATGCTTAAACGGCTCCCCGTGCGGCGAAGGTCTCCGCCGCCGTAGGAAAGGTGTTCGACTTGATAGGATACACGCTGCATACTTTTACCCCTTGATGCCTCCCGCCATCATGCCGTCCTTAAACTGCCGCTGGGCAAAGAGGTAGATGATGATAATGGGAATCATGGAGATCAGACTCCCGGCCATAAGCACGTTGTACTCCGTGGCATACTGTCCGTTCAAAGTGGACAGGGCAATGGGCAGGGTCATCTTGTTGCGGTCCGTCAGCATAAGCAGGGGCCACAGATAGTCGTTCCACGCCTCCATAAAGGTGGTGATGGACAAGGTGGCCAAGCTGGGAACGCATAAAGGCAGGGCCACCTTTCCAAAGACCTGAAACACGTTGGCGC
>CAZPCH010000246.1:0-2748 GCA_964585055.1 uncultured Christensenella sp.
ACCAGCGCTGCAAGAGTTATTATACTCAGTCGGAGAGGAAAAAGCAAGTCTTTTTTTGAAAAAAACCAAAATATTTTTGCTTTTCTTTTTTTGCTTCTCCCTCTCCGCTCATTTTTCCCATAAATACGGGCTTTTTTCCCTTACTCCATGGCCGCGCCGATGGCGGTAATGAACCCTGCGTTCTCAGGCACGGTGAATTTTACCTTGTGCAGGCCGCTGACCTGCTCCAAAATGGCGGGCACCCCGGGGAAGGAGGCGATGGTGCCCACGATGAGCACCTTTTTAATGAGACTGCTCTTGAGGGCGAAGGCGGACATAACGCCGATGCTCTGGAACACCAGATTGTAGATGCCCAAGGCTCTGTCCTCGTTGCGGGTGTCGGCGGTCAATTTTCCGAAGTTTGCTACGGTGGTATCCGGCTTCAGGTTGGACACGGTGCCCTGAGACACATCCTGCAGCACCAGATCCACCCGAGTCAAGTCTCCTTTGGAGGCAAAGTCATAGAACTTCTGCATATCGTCCGTGCCGCACATGGCTCTGCTCATGCCCTGCAGCATGCCGCCCCCCAGCCCCGTGCCGCCGATGTGGCGGGAGAACAGGGGAGTGACCAGCAAAAAGGAGGTGCCCGTACCCACGCTGACCACCAGGGCGTTGTGGACGTTGGCATACTTTCTTGCTCCTCTGGACAGGGCCTTAAACTCCTCCACCTTGGTGGTGGGGATGCCCCGCAGATTTCCCTCCATGCCGCAGGCGCCCACGCCCGTCAGGGCAATGCGCTTGACTCCCTGCAGACCGAAGCGGTCCAGAGCCTCGTCCAAGGTTTCGTTGTCCTCTTTTTTCATGGTGCGCAGGCACTTTTTCCCCTTGACCAAAGCCAGCTTGGTGGTGCTGCCTCCCATGTCGATGCCCAGCACCAGCTCTCTGGGCTCCAAGGCATAGTACACCGCAGGCACCAGCACCATGGCGGCTACCAGCTCCAGAATGCCGTTGACGGCGGCAATGGCGGCCACGATGCTCTGGAGGATGGTCATCAGGTTGGCATTCTCATAGCCCTCCACCCCGTTGATGCGGCAGTAGACGGACATGGCGGAGAGCACCAGCACGGTGTTGGTCAAAGACCCCGCCAAAGCGGACAGGGCGATGGACACGCTGCGGGTCAGGCGGGTCTTCTTCAATGCTTCAAAGAGCCAGCCGCTGACGGCGCCCACCAGCACTCTGGGGAAGAAGGCCACGAATACGTTGGCAAAGCCGAAGGGCTGGAACCAGGGCATGGCCAGAAGGCACCGGGCGATGCAGGTAATGCCCCAGACGCCGCCGACCACGGCGCCGCCTTTCCAGCCAAGAAGGACGCCGGCCAGAATGGCCACCAGATGCAAGGTGGTGATTTCCAGGGTGCCGCCGATGGTAATGTACCCCGTGTAGGGGACTACGGTCATGACAATGACCAGGGCGCTGAGAATGGCCGTGAGAATCAGATTCCGAATGGATGCACGGGTTTTCATGAAAACGCTCCTTTGTTTTGCTTTTTCAAACGCGTGTCTTTGAGACACGTCATTCAGGTATTTCATTATAGAAGAAAGACGGGAATAAAGCAAGCCGAAACGGGAAAAAATATCCCCATCACTATTGAAAAGGATACCGTACATGCAGGAAAAACTTTCAGATAAGACCATATGGATTCTGGCGGGGTGCGCTTTGTTGGGCGCCCTTGTGCTTATTGTCTGCCTGAGTGCAAAGACCCCCGCCGCCTCCGCACGCCTTCTTTCCCCCTCGCCTTCTCCCTCTTTGACCCCTGCGGCCTCCCCATTGCCCACGGCTACGCCTTTGCCCCAAGGGTACCGTTTGCCTTTGGTGCCCATTTATGCGACCCCTGCCCAAACCTCGCCGCCTACGCCCGCTCGGGAAGGGGCGGAAGCGCCTCTTGAAAAAGCCTATTCGGACGGCGACCGTGCCTTTCTGGCGGCTGGTTTTCTTCAGGGAGAACCCGTCGCCCTTTTTATGGTGCGCCAGCAGGGGGAAAAGCTCACCGTCCTGTCCCTATGTCCTCAGGGAGAAAAGGGGGAAGAGCTGTCCGCCGCCCTTACGGCGCTGAAAATGCAGGCGGCGGAGGTTACGGGGGTCATGCTGCAGGAGTATGTGTATATAGACCTTTCCGCCCTTCCTGCCTTGGGCAAGGGGGCGGGGGCGGAGGAAGCCTTTGTGGAGAAGGGGCAAAGGGCGCTCTCTCTGGAGGGGGAGGAGCGGGCGGAGGCCATGCTCCTGCTGGGGGCGGAGCTGTTTGACGGGCTGAAGGATCTTTCCCCCCTCAGCGCCCTGCTTTTGCAGGGAAGCATACAGGGGCAGTGGGGGAGCAGTTTGAAACTAAGCCGCCTGTGGCCCTTGGGCAGCGCCATGAAAAAGTGTACGGAGCGGGTGCTGGTGACGGTTCCCGGGGTCTGTACCGAGGAGCAGAAAAAAATTCTAAAGAATTTTTTCGTAACCTGTTGACAGAATGGAAAAAGTTTGTTATTATAACTCTCGCATCAAAACTTTGTGCGGGAGCATAGCTCAGCTGGGAGAGCACTTGCCTTACAAGCAAGGTGTCACAGGTTCGAGCCCTGTTGTTCCCACCATAGTGGCCCGGTAGTACAGTTGGTTAGTACGCCAGCCTGTCACGCTGGAGGTCAGGGGTTCGAGCCCCCTTCGGGTCGCCATTTGCCTCGGTAGCTCAGTTGGTAGAGCAAGGGACTGAAAATCCCTGTGTCGGTG
>CAZPCH010000247.1:0-1346 GCA_964585055.1 uncultured Christensenella sp.
GGCCAAGGCCGGTCTTTGCTTTGTGAGCCAGTTCGTTGATTCTGGCAATCTTGGGATCCATAGACATTGCTTTAGTTGGCCTTGGTCAGCTTGACCTGCTCCCAGGCATCGTTGAACACGTCGGCAAAGTCACCCAGATCGTGGAAGATGGAGCAGCGGCTGCGGACATCGTCCCCGGGGTTGTAGGTCTCATCCTCGGTGAACTCAGGCCCCATGAGCGCCAGCGCGGCATCGTTGGGGGTGGAGTAGCAGATATACTCCGTGTTTTGCTTGGCCACTTCGGCGTCGGTGAGGAAGTTGATGAACATCTCCGCCTCTTCCTTGTGCTGGGAGGTCTTGGGAATCATGGCGTTGTCGAACCAGATGTTGCTGCCCTCCTCAGGCACCACATAGGCAAGGTCGGGGTTCTCGGCAATGGCATAGTAGGCGTCTCCGGAGTACACCACGCCCATGGCCGCACGGCCGTTGATCATGGCGGTCTTAATATCGTCGGTGCCGTAGGCCTGGACGATGCGGTTCTGCTTCTGGGCGATGAGGGCGTCCCGGGCCTCGGCCACCTCGGCTTCGGAGCGGGTGTTCATCTCATACCCCAGCATGAGCAGGGTCACGGCCAGAGAGTCCCGCACGGAATCGTACATGAGCACCTGCCCGGCGTACTTTTCGTCAAAGAGAATCTTCCAGCTGGTCACAGGCTCGTCTACCATCTTGGTGTTGTAGAGGATGCCCACGGTGCCCCACATATAGGGGACGGAGTAGACGTTGCCGGGGTCAAAGGCGTCGCTGATCTCATAGTACCGCTCGCCGATGTTCTTGGCGTTGGGAATGTTGTCATAGTTGAGGGGGGCCAGCAGATCTTCTGCAATGAGCTTCTCCAGAATGTAGTCGGAGGGGAAGCAAAGATCGTATACGCAGTCGGCGGAGCGGAGCTTGATAATCATCTCCTCGTTGCTGGTCATGGTGGTGTAGTTTACCCGAATGCCCGTTTCCTCCTCAAAGCGCTCGATGAGGGCGGGGTCGATGTAGTCTCCCCAGTTGAGAATGTTCAGCTCGGCTTTCTCCTCGGAGGCACAGCCCGTAAACAGCACGCTCATGCCGCCGACCATGGCCAGCACAAGCATAAGGGAAAGTATCTTTTTCATGCTTCGTTTCCTTTCTTCAGCTTGACTTTTTTATTCTGAATCTCATCCTCCCGCTCCTTGCGGATGCTGCGGAGGTTGACGATAAGGAGCAGGGTGACCACCGGGATAAAGAGGATGGTGGAGATGGCGGGGTTGACCCCCTTGGCCTTGCCCACGGCGGAGTAGATGTACATGGACAGGTTGTTGTGCAGACCGTTGCCCGCAAAG
>CAZPCH010000247.1:1356-2748 GCA_964585055.1 uncultured Christensenella sp.
CGATTCCCGGCTGGATGTCGGGAATGACCACCTTCCAAAGGGCCTGCAAAGGGGTGCAGCCCAGGTCCATGGCGGCCTCGTACATCATGTTGCTGCTCTGGCGGAGGCGAGGCATTACGGAGAAGATGACGTAGGGCAAGTTGAAGGAGATGTGGGCAATCATCAAACGCACCATATCGTCCATGTTCCCCATGCCCAGCTTTCCCCGCAGCATGTTCATAAAGGTGAACAGCATCATAAAGCTGATGCCCGTAACCAGATCCGGGTTCACCATGGGAAGCTGGGAGATGTTGAGAATCACCGTGCGCATGCGCTTTTTAATGGACATGAGGCCGATGGCGGCGGCAGTGCCCACCACGGTGGCGACCACGCTGGAGACTACGGCCAGCTCCAAAGTGGTGGTGATGGCCTTGACCACCTCTCTGTCCTTCAGCAGCTTTACATAGTTGTTAAAGGTGAAGCCCACCCAGTTGCCCAGGGTGAAGGAATCGTTGAAGGAGTAGAGAATGAGGAAAAAGATGGGGGCGTACAAAAACAGGAGCATGAGCCCCAGATAGGTGACCTTAAAGAACGACGAAAGCTTTTTCACCAGAGCCGGCCTCCTTCCTCGTGATCCTTGTCAAAGTGGTTCATAATCAGGGTGCTCACCAGTACGCAGATGAGAAGCACCACGGCCATGGCGCTGCCTACGTCCAGGGCGTTGACCTGCTTGATCTGGTACTCAATGAGTTCGCCGTACAACGTATCCGTCATGCCGCCGCCTAAGAGCTTAGGTACGGCAAAGGCGGTGATGGAGGGGATAAAGACCATGGTGATGCCGGAGATAATGCCCGACACGCTTAAAGGCAGCACCACCTTGACAAAGGTCTGCACCCCGTTGCAACCCAGATCCCGTGCCGCCTCCAGATAGCTTTTGTCCAGCTTGGAGAGGGTGTTGTACAAGGGCAGAATCATAAAGGGGAGGAAGTTGTACACCAGCCCCAGCATGACCGCAAAGTCGTTGTTTAAAAGGGAGCCCGTATGAAATACCGCCGGGATAAAGTCGCCCAGGATGCTCTGCCAGGCGTAGGTTCTCAGCAGTACGTTCATCCACATGGGCACGATGAAGAACACGGACAGCAACGCAGCCACGGCCTTTTTCATGTTGGAGAGGATGTAGGCCACAGGGTATCCCAGCAGCAGGCAGATGACTGTGGTCACGAAGGCCGTTTTCAGGGAGTCCCAGAGGCTGATCAGGTACGTCTGCTTCCCCGCCACGGCGGCAAAGGCTTCCAGAGAGAAGCTGCCGTTTACGGTGAAGGCGTAGTAGACCACAAAGAGCATGGGCGCCAGGATGAACAAAAGCATCCAGACGATGTAGGGGTAGGAAAACACCTTGCGCTTCATTTCGCT